>JBJTGC010000023.1:0-14969 GCA_046093725.1 Actinomycetota bacterium | reverse complement strand
CACCACGCCACCGGAGAAGACGACTCCGGAAAAGTAACCGATGAACGCGAAGGCCAGGTACACGACACCGTGCAACAACTTGAGTGACTCTGGCAACTGGTGATCAATTTCGAGTGTCGTGGTGACGCCAAGCAACACCAGGAAGCCGAAGTAAATCATGGAGTGCATGAGTCCGGCAGCGCTGTCACGCAACAACGTGCGCATGTACACACCGGCGCGGTAGTCAGCGAGGCGACGCTTCACGTTCTTCGGAGTGGTTTTGCGACGGTCGGGCGCACCACGCTCCCAGTTGCGCATACGGTCGGCGAAGCGGAACGAACCCCACACGAGCATCACGGGAATGACCGTGTAGAACGCGGCCTTCAGCGCACTGGGAATGCCTTCGAATACATGACGCGTGACTTCCGATTCACTGTGCCACTTAGTGAAGTTTGGAATGACTCCCGACATCAGGGTGAACACACCCATGAAGAGGCCTATGCCAATGGAAATCTGATGTGGGCGAAGGCGCTTCTTCTCTGTCGAGGCGGCTTCCGGGGATGCAGTATGCGTGCTCATGGCTATGAGAACGCTAGCCCCGACCACTGACTGCTTGGGCAGTTGACGACAGGATGTGCCGTCGTGAAAACCGCGAAATCAGCCGTAGTACGCGCGGTCGAGGTCGCGAATGCGTGTGGCGAGGGCTGAAAGCAATTTATGGGCCACTGATGGCACCTTGTCGATGACGCCATAGAGGTTGCGCTGGCTGATAACGAGCAATGCGCAGTCGGTCTCGGCACTGACAGAGGCTGTGCGTGGGCCGTGATCGAGCAAAGACAACTCGCCGATGACCGAACCTTCGCTGAGCGAAGTGACCTTCTTGCCGTTGCGACGAACGACTGCGACACCCTTCAACAAGATGTACGCCTCACGACCGGTTTGACCTTGGTCAACAATCAACGTTCCGGCCTTCACGTTCACTTCATCGGCGGCCTTCGCGATGCGCTCAAGTTCCTTGTTGGAACACGACGAGAACAATGGAACATTACGAAGATGTTGGAGCGACGCTTTGAGACTGGCCATACAAAGGACTATACGCCTATTTGCGAAGTGGGTGTTCAGCCCTTCGTCTGATTGGCGACGGCTTCTGCGGCCTTGGCTATTGCATCTTGATCACCCAGGTACCGAGCCGAATTCATCGACACAGAGTCACCTTTGATTGACAAGTCGTACTGACGCGGAACACCAGTGGGGATGTTTAGTTCGGCGATGTCTGCTTCGGAGACGTTCTCAAGTTGCATCAGCAACGCGCGCAACGAATTGCCATGGGCAGTGATCAACACGTTCATGCCAGCCTTCAACTGGGGAACCACTTCAGCATGGAAGTACGGCATGACTCGTGCGACCACATCTTTCAGACACTCGGTAGCTGGCAAAGCCCCACGGTCGACGAACCGGTAGCGCGAGTCATTCCGTGGATGCTCGGGACTGTCATCTGCGACTGGTGGTGGTGGCACATCAAAACTGCGTCGCCACAGGTGAGTTTGATCAGCACCGTGCTTCTCGACGGTGGCCTTCTTGTCAAGACCTTGCAGCGCCCCGTAGTGCCGTTCGTTCAGTCGCCAATCGCGCTGGACCGGTAACCAGACCTGCCCCATTTCCTGCAGCGCAAGGTGGCAGGTGAGCACGGCGCGAGTGAGTAAAGAGGTATGAGCCACGTCGAACACCAGACCCTCTGCGGCCATGGTGACCCCAGCGGCCTTGGCCTCGGCCTCGCCTTGGGTCGACAGCGGCACATCGTGCCAGCCAGTAAAGAGGTTGAGCTGGTTCCAGGTGCTTTGACCATGGCGCAAGATGACGAGAGTGCCGACCACGAGCCCATCGTAGGTCTGGGCCACCAGAGCCACTGAAATGACGGTGGTGAGGGGGCAGGTACAAACTTGAGTCACTATCACTCAGGTTTTATGACACAGAAGTTGCCAAGTTCATGCGGCGACCGTATTCTGACGACACAACCCCTGCTGGGTGACCCCCTGATCCAGCAGTACAAGAAACCAGCACCCCTTGAAAATGGAGACCCCCCATGGCAAAAGCAGTCGGTATCGACCTCGGAACCACTAACTCAGTGGTGGCCTTCCTTGAAGCCGGTGATCCGGTCGTGGTTCCCAACTCTGAAGGCGCCCGCACCACCCCGTCCGTCGTGGCCTTCTCGAAGACCGGCGAAGTACTGGTGGGTGAAGTGGCCAAGCGCCAGGCGATCACCAACCCCGACCGCACCTTCCGCAGCGTGAAGCGCCACATGGGCGAGAACTGGAAGTCCGACGACATCGACGGCAAGCAGTACACGCCACAAGAAATCAGTGCACGCACACTCATGAAGTTGAAGCGCGATGCCGAGGCGTACTTGGGCGACACCGTCACGCAAGCAGTCATCACTGTGCCTGCATATTTCGACGACGCACAGCGCACCGCAACTAAGGAAGCCGGACAAATTGCCGGCCTTGAAGTGTTGCGCATCATCAACGAGCCAACCGCGGCAGCACTTGCCTACGGGCTCGACAAAGCTTCACAAGACGAGACGGTGTTGGTGTTCGACCTCGGCGGCGGAACCTTCGACGTGTCGGTGTTGGAAATTGGCGACGGCGTCTTCGAAGTGAAGAGCACTCACGGTGACACACACCTTGGTGGTGACGACTGGGACCAACGCATCATCGATTGGTTGGTGCAGCAATTCAAGTCAGCGCACAACATCGACCTTGCACAAGACCGCATGGCGACGCAGCGTCTGAAGGAAGCTGCGGAAAAGGCGAAGATCGAACTGTCACAGGTTCAACAGACGCAAATCAACTTGCCGTTTATCACCGCAACAGCTGAAGGCCCGTTGCACCTCGACGAAACACTGTCGCGTGCGAAGTTCCAGGAGATGACCGCTGATCTCATCGAGCGTTGTCGCATCGCATTCGAGCAGGCCATCAAAGATGCTGGTCTCACCAAGGGCCAAATCAACCATGTCATCTTGGTTGGTGGTTCCACGCGTATGCCGGCGGTGCAAGACCTCGTCATGTCGCTGACCGGGAAAGAGCCGAACAAGTCGGTGAACCCCGACGAAGTTGTTGCCGTTGGTGCGGCCATTCAGGCAGGCGTGTTGAAGGGCGATGTCAAAGACGTTCTGCTCCTCGACGTGACACCACTGTCACTTGGTATCGAAACAAAAGGTGGCGTGATGACTCGTCTCATCGAGCGCAACACCACTATTCCCACACGCCGCACCGAAGTGTTCACCACGGCAGATGACAATCAGCCGTCGGTGGAAATTCACGTGTTGCAGGGCGAGCGCGAGATGGCCAGTTACAACAAGACACTCGGCAAGTTCCAGCTCGTTGATCTGCCACCCGCACCTCGTGGTGTGCCGCAGATCGAAGTCACCTTCGATATCGACGCAAACGGAATCGTGCATGTGTCGGCGAAGGACCGCGCCACCAACAAGGAACAGTCCATGACCATCACAGGTCAGTCATCGCTGAACAAAGACGACATCAACAAGATGGTGAAAGATGCCGAGGCACACGCCGAGGAAGATCGCCGTCGTCGCGAAGAGGCCGAGGTGCGTAACAACGCTGACTCTCTCGTGTACCAAACCGAAAAGGTGCTGCGTGAGCAAGGTGACAAGGTGTCCGCCGACGAAAAGAACGCAGTTGAAGGTCCGCTCAGCGAATTGAAGACGGCGATCGCAGGAACAGATGTCGAAGCCATCAAGACAGCAACCGAAAGTCTCATGTCGGCAAGCCAAGCGTTCAGCCAGAAGTTGTACGAAGCAGCAGCTCGCGACTCGAACGCTGCTGGCACGTCTGCATCTGGTGCTGGTTCGGTGAACGACGATGAAATCGTCGACGCTGAAATTGTCGACGAGAAGTGATTCGGTAGCGCACCATGGATGCTGAGATGGTCGACGAACCGACCGACACAGACGAAGTACCGGCTGCCACCACAGACGATGCGTCAGAAGTCATTGAACACGACATCGATGCATTGCTCGCCGAACGCGACGAATTCAAAGACATCGCCTTGCGTCTGCAAGCTGATTTTGAGAATTACAAGAAGCGCGTCGCCACCACCCAGGCCGACGAAGTCGACCGGGCCACCGGCAAAGTGGTCGAAGCGTTGCTGCCAGTGCTCGATGCGTGTGAGGCGGCGTTCTCACATGGTGTCGAAGGTGTCGAACCTGTGTGGAGTGCGCTCATCGGCTCACTTCAAAAACAAGGTCTTGAAGCTCTCGACTTGCTCGATAAGCCATTTGATCCGTCGCTTGCCGAAGCAGTTGCCAGTGAACCAGGTGATGGTTCCGAGCCGATAGTCGTCGAAGTCATGCGCACCGGATATCGCTGGAAGGGCAAAGTGTTGCGCGCCGCGATGGTCAAGGTGAGGGGCTAGTCGACATGGCTGCCCAGCGCGAGTGGTTCGAGAAGGACTACTACGCGGTGCTTGGCGTGTCGTCAACGGCGTCGCACAAGGACATCACCAAGGCGTATCGCCGACTCGCCCGCGAGTTCCATCCCGACGCCAACCCCGGAAATGCGCAAGCAGAAGAACGCTTCAAGGAGATCTCTGCCGCATACGACGTCGTTGGTGATGAAACACGCCGCAAGGAATACGACGACGTTCGCCGCATGGGTCCGATGGGTGGTTTTGCCGGGCCTGGTGGCCAAACGTTCAACTTCGACACCGGTGATGGCCTTGGTGATCTTCTCGGGCAGATGTTTGGTCGCGGAAAGCGCGGTGGAGCCGGCGTCGGACCGCAGCGTGGGGGTGATATTGAAGCGAAGTTGACGCTCGACTTTGTCGACGCGGCACATGGTCTCACTACGTCGCTGCATCTCACCGCCGATTCACAGTGCACGTCGTGCAACGGCTCTGGTGCACGACCAGGTACTTCACCGAAAACGTGCGGTGCATGCGCCGGGCGTGGGTCAGTGGCGAACAACCAAGGTTTCTTTGCGATGTCCAACCCGTGCACGTCGTGTGGTGGCCGCGGCGTCATCATCGAACATGCCTGCTCCACATGTCGGGGAAGCGGTATCGAACATCGACCGCGTGAAGTGAAGGTGCGCATACCTGCAGGAGTCAGCGATGGTCAACGCATTCGATTGAAGGGCCGCGGCGCACCTGGTCGAAATGGTGGTCCTGCTGGGGACTTGTTCGTTGAATGCAATGTTGCACCGCACCCGGTGTTTGGTCGCGACGGCGTGAACTTGACTGTGCGTGTACCTGTGTCTTTCACCGAAGCGACGCTTGGGTCGACGATTTCTGTTCCCACACTTGACGGTGGCGATGTGAGTTTGCGATTGAAGGCCGGAACACAGTCGGGATCACGTCACCGCGTTAAAGGCAAAGGAATTGTCACGGACAAAGTCACCGGCGATCTCATCGTGACTGTAGATGTGGTGATACCCACATCCTTGAATGAAGAAGAGCAGAAAGTTGTTGAACAACTAGCCGATGTGTTGCGTAACCCACGCGCACAGAAGGCGGGCACGTCATGAGACATGAACAACAAGCTGTGTACGTGATTTCAGTGGCCGCTCAACTTGCCGGGGTGCACCCGCAGACGCTGCGCATCTATGAACGTCGCGGGTTGTTGTCACCGGCGCGCACTGCAGGTGGTAATCGTCGATATAGCGATGCGGATATCTCACGTCTGCGTCGCATCGCAGAGCTCGCCGAGTTGGGCATGAATCTCGAGGGCATTCGCCATGTCATGTCGCTCGAAGCAGAAGTCGAACGCTTACGACATGAAGTTGAGCACTTGCGTCGCGCAGCGGAAGAAGCAAACGCACACGCAGAGCGCCGCGTGCGACGCGATCTTGTTCCGTTGCGCCAAGCAATCGCGGTGTTCGGACAACGTCCTTCAATTTTTGATCAACACTCCTGACCGCCAAAGGAGACCCCCACATGGCACTCGACCCGAAAAAATGGACCACCAAAACCCAAGAAGCTGTTGCTGCTGCAGGTGACACTGCACGGTCTATGGGCAACCCCGAGGTGACGCCCGATCACGTGATGGTCGGGTTGCTGTCGCAACCCGAAACGGTGGTGACTCCTGTGCTCACAAAGCTCGGAATTGCTCCAGGAATGTTGCGAGAGCGCGCAGACGAGGCAATCAAGAAGTTGCCGCGCACTACTGGTGGCGATGAACCTCGAATGAATCGTGAGTTGGCGAATGTCTTCGCGAATGCCGAATCTGCACGCAAAGACCTGCACGACGACTTCTTGTCGGTCGAGCACTTGTTGTTGGCGATGAATCAACGCGTTGGTGTGGGCAGTGAAGAGCTGTTGCAGGCGTTGCGCGATGTTCGTGGGTCGCACCGTGTCACCAGCCAAGACCCTGAATCTCAATTCCAAGCTCTCGAACGCTACGGAGTCGATCTCACGGCACGTGCTCGTGAAGGCAAGATCGACCCCGTCATCGGTCGTGATGAAGAGATTCGACGTGTTATTCAGGTGTTGTCACGACGTACCAAGAACAACCCTGTGCTCATCGGGGAGCCCGGCGTCGGTAAGACGGCGATTGTCGAAGGACTCGCACGGCGTATCGCAGACGGCGACGTACCAGAGGGGTTGAAGACGAAGCGACTGGTGAGCCTTGACCTTGGTTCGATGCTCGCCGGCGCGAGTACCGAGGCGAGTTTGAAGAGCGTTTGAAGGCGGTGCTGAAGGAAATCACCGACGCGCAGGGCGAGATCATTTCCTTCGTTGACGAGTTGCACACCTTGGTTGGTGCCGGCGGCGCAGAAGGCGCGATGGATGCGGGCAACATGATCAAGCCGATGCTTGCTCGAGGTGAATTGCGCATGATTGGCGCAACGACACTTGATGAGTATCGAAAGTACGTCGAGAAAGACCCAGCCCTCGAGCGACGTTTCCAACAGGTGTACGTAGGTGAACCAACAGTCGAAGCCACCATCGCGATTTTGCGTGGCTTGAAAGAGCGATACGAAGTGCACCATGGTGTGCGTATTCAAGACACAGCGCTTGTGAGCGCTGCGGTGTTGTCAAACCGGTATCTCACCAATCGGTTCCTTCCTGACAAGGCCATCGATTTGGTTGACGAAGCTGCAAGCAAGTTGCGCATCGAAATTGATTCTCTGCCGACAGAGATCGACATCGTGCAGCGTCGCATTCTTCAACTTGAAATCGAAAAAGTGGCGCTCGAAAAAGAGACCGACGTGGCCTCGAAAGAACGCCTTGAATCACTCACCGAAGAGCTCGAGCGTCTTCAAACTCAAGTCGAAGAGATGAAGGGCCATTGGAATGCCGAGCGTGAGGCCATCGCCGCTATTCGAAGTCTGAAAGAGGAACTTGAGTCGTTGCGCACCGCAGTTGAGCGCGAACAAGACCTCGAGAAAGCTGCCGAGATGCGATACGGCCGCATTCCTGAGTTGGAGAAGCGCATTTCCGACGCAACGTCACACCTTGATCAGTTGCAGACCAACAATCGCATGTTGAAAGAGGAAGTCGACGCTGAAGACATCGCCGAAGTGGTGTCGAAGTGGACTGGTGTTCCTGTCAGCCGATTGATGGAAGGAGAGATGCACAAGTTGGTGCATCTTGAAGATCTGTTGCACCAGCGCATTGTTGGGCAAAACGATGCAGTGACGGCAGTTGCCAATGCAATTCGCCGCAGTCGTGCTGGTTTGTCCGACCCGAATCGCCCCATCGGCTCGTTCATGTTCCTTGGTCCACCCGGTGTGGGTAAGACCGACCTCGCGCGAGCTCTCGCGGAATTCTTGTTCGATGACGAGCGCGCCATGGTGCGTATCGACATGGCTGAATACATGGAGAAGTACTCGGTGAGTCGACTCATTGGCGCACCTCCCGGATACATCGGTTACGACGAAGGTGGCCAACTCACCGAAGCAGTTCGGCGACGCCCCTACAGCGTGGTGTTACTTGACGAGGTGGAAAAGGCCCATCCCGACGTGTTCAACGTTTTGTTGCAGGTGCTCGATGACGGTCGTCTCACCGATGGTCAAGGGCGAACCGTCGATTTCACCAATGTCGTGTTGATTATGACCAGCAACTTGCCAGGTGAGCCGATCGACTATTTCCGACCAGAGTTCGTCAACCGCATCGATGAAATCGTGCGTTTCCGTTCGCTCGAAAAAGAAGACCTCGGAGCAATCGTGGAAATTCAACTGCAACATCTGGTCGATCGCATGGCCACACGTCGCATCACCCTGCAGGTCACACCAGCAGCGCGAGTGTGGTTGGCAGAACACGGTTACGACGCCATCTTCGGTGCGCGACCGCTCAAGCGACTCATTCAGAAAGAAATTGCCGACCCGTCAGCGGTGTTGATTCTCGAGGGCAAAGTGCCAGAACACGGTGCAGTGCGCGTCGATGTCGACGGTGATGTTTTGTCGGTGATGTCAGTTGAGGCGATTGCACTTAGCTGAATCGGCGACGGATGGCGTTCCCGTGTGCCGGAAAGCCTTCATGATCTGACAATGCAGTAATCGCAGGTGACAGTGCCTTAAGTGCGCTTTCGTTTGCTTGCGCGACTGCTGTGCGCTTCATGAATGTCTCGACTGTGATGCCAGAGGACACATGAGCAAATCCGCTCGTTGGTAGAGACGCAGGACAGCCGATGACAAAGTTGGCTGCGCTAAAGGGCGTGTGTTGACCGACCAAGATTTCACCGGCATTGACTATTCCACCGACAACTTCGTCAGCTCTCGAAGCGGTGACGGCAACTTGTAGGTGTTCTGCGGCGAATCGGTTGGCGACGTGAACTGCGGTGTCGAGAGTGTCAACAAGTACCACTCCACCATTCACACCAAGTGATGCACGCGCTGCTTGCGCACGCTGTGGTGGCAGGTCGCCTAGTTGCTTCACGAGTTCGGACTCGACAGATTCGATGAGCGCTGTGGAATCGGTGACCAGCACAACCGTGCTGTCGGTGCCGTGCTCGGCTTCAATCAACAAGTCAGCGGCCAACAAGTCGGCGCGCGCAGAGTCATCGGCGATGACCAAGCTCTCGGTTGGTCCGAGCAACATCATCGTTGCAACGCCACAACGCTGCATTTCAACTTGCGCAATGGTCACGGCCGGGCTGCCTGGCCCGACAACTTTTCTCACACGAGGAATGGTGTTCGTGCCGAAACCAAGCGCAGCGATACCGGCAGGTCCGTTGACGCGAAACACGTCGCGTAATCCGAGCATGCGACACACCACCAACACGGCCGGGTCAACCTCACCGTGACCACCTGGAACAGGCGGCACAACAACTGCAACTTTCGGAACACCGGCGACGACGGCAGGAACACCAAGTTGATACGCAACAGAGGGGTAACTGGCCTTGCCGCTTGGCACGAACAGGCCCGCACTTGAAATGGGTGACAGTTTCTCTCCGGCCGTGAGGCCTGGCTGAATCTCGATTGACCAGTCGGAGAGGCGCGCGAGCAGTGCATCGTTGAATCGGCGCACGTTGTCAATAGCGACGCGCAAGGCGTTTTCTGTGTCGCCACTCACAGCGGCGCTGTCGATGTCGTCATCAGACACGCGTAATTGGTTGGGGTTCAGCGAGATGCCATCGTGTGTGGCTAGTGCGTCGCACACCGCCTGATCTCCGCGTACACGCACGTCGTCGATCAGCGCAGAGATTGAGTTGCGGAGACCTTCGTTGAAGATGTCGTCCAGACCGCGTCGACACAGCGCATCGCGCTGGTCTTCTGTGAGTGCTGACCACACGTGGCGTCGTAGAACCGCTGTCACCGATGGGAAACCTACCGTTCGGTGTCGCTGTGCTTGAGCCGAATTGCAACCGTCAGCCGCTAGAGTTCACTTACGTTCCGAAGGAGGAGCGTTCATGCCCGTCACCACAGTCGTCGGTACCCAGTGGGGTGATGAAGGCAAGGCCAAGGTCATTGACCTTCTCGCCGCCTCGCAAGATTTCGTGGTGCGCTACCAGGGTGGTCACAATGCCGGACACACGGTCGTTGTCGGGAGCGAGCGTTACGCCCTTCAACTCATTCCAAGTGGCGTGCTCTACAACACGGTCACCCCGGTCATAGGCAACGGAGTTGTTGTCGACTTGCCCACGCTGTTCAAGGAAATCGATTCACTCGAGGGTCGTGACGTCAGTTGTGCTCGCCTGAAGGTGTCGAGCCAAGCACACCTCATCTTCCCGTGGCACCAAGCCATTGATGCGGCGATGGAGTCTGGACGCGGCGACGGGAAAATCGGCACGACATTGAAAGGCATCGGACCGGCGTATGCCGACAAAGTGCGTCGTGTCGGTATTCGTGCCGGAGCGGTGCTCGACCCCCGGTCATTCGAGACTCAAGTTCGTGAGCGTGCCGTTGCTGCTCAAAAAGAAATTTCAATGCTGGGTGGTGAGCCAATCGATGTCGAAGCTGTCGTGAAGCAGTTTGTTGCGCTGGGTACCCGACTTGTTCCGTACATCGCCGACACAGTGAATGTTCTGCACGATGCCAAAGATGCACAGAAGAACATTTTGCTGGAGGGTGCACAAGCAACATTTCTTGACATTGACCACGGCACCTATCCGTTCGTGACGTCGTCCAACCCAACATCTGGCGGCGCAGCTGCTGGTACCGGACTTGGCCCGCGAGACATGACGCGCATCGTCGGTATCGCAAAGGCATACACCACCCGTGTCGGGTCTGGACCGTTTCCCTCTGAACTCACTGACGAGTTGGGTGACAAGTTGGTCGACATCGGTCGCGAGTTCGGCACGGTAACCGGCCGTCGTCGCAGAACTGGGTGGCTCGACACCGTCATGTTGAAGCATGCAGTGAGAGTGAATTCACTCACCGATATCGCACTCACCAAACTCGATGTGCTCGACACTTTTGACGAAGTGAAGGTGTGTGTCGGTTACAAACTAAATGGCGTACTGCTCACCGGCTATCCGGACCGCAGCGAACTGCTGGATGACGTCGAACCGGTGTATGAGTCGTTACCCGGGTGGAAGACATCGTTGAGCGGAGTATCTCGATTCAAGGATCTTCCTGAGAGTGCGCGTGCGTTGGTGCGCATCGTCGAGCGTGAGACCGGAATTCCAGTGAGCATCATCGGAATTGGCCCTGAGCGCGATGCTGTCATCGTGCGCGACGATGTGAAGGTGACGGCATGATCGAGAGGTACTCACTTCCGGACATGGCCGCCATCTTCACCGACGAAGCGCGCATGCAGCGTTGGGTGGAAGTTGAAGTGTCGGTGCTTGAGGCGCTGGCTAGCGTTGGTGTTGCCTCTTCTGATCACGCTGCAGCCTGTCGAACACATGCCCCAACGGTTGATTCTGCATTTGTGCGTGAGGTTGCCGAGCGCGAACGTGTCACCGACCATGATGTGGCTGCGTTTGTTGATGTGCTGCAACAAAAAGTCGGCATGCCACACGGCGCGTGGCTGCACCACGGGCTCACGAGCACCGACGTTGTCGACACTGCACAGTGTTGGGCGTTGCGCGATGCTGCTGACTTGTTGATTGAGGCCCAGTCTGATCTCATCGAAGCACTCATCGAACTTGCTCGTACTCACAGAGACACCCCCATGATCGGGCGTACTCACGGCATTCATGCTGAGCCAACAACGTTCGGCGCGAAAGTTGCCTTGTGGGCATTGCAGTTAGATCGTGATCGTCAGCGCATGATGGAAGCACGGGCCAATATCGCAGTGTGCAAGCTCTCCGGTGCGGTCGGTACGTACTCGAACATCACACCCGATGTCGAAGCGCATGTTGCAGATCACTTGGGTCTTATTCCTGTGCCGGCAACTCAGGTGATTGCGCGCGATCGCCACGCCGAGTACCTGTGGGCTTGTGCTTCAACAGCCACGACGCTCGAGTCCATCGCAGTCGAACTGCGCCACTTGCAACGAACCGAAGTGGGTGAGGTGCGCGAGGGCTTCAAGTCAGGGCAAAAAGGTTCATCTGCAATGCCGCACAAGCGCAACCCCATTGCTGCCGAGACCATCACTGGCTTGTCGCGAGTAGTGCGCTCACATCTCACCGTTGGTTTGCAAGACGTGGCGTTGTGGCACGAGCGCGACATCTCGCACTCTTCGGCTGAGCGCATCGTGTTGCCCGATGCATCTTTGGCCACTCATTACATGTTGCGTCGCATGGTGCGACTCATCGCGGGTCTCGAAGTTGACACAGAGAAGATGCGCGCAAATCTTGAGTTGTTGAATGGTGTCGTGTTTTCGCAGTCGGTGTTACTGAAACTCGTGGAAGCGGGTGCAACACGTGATGATGCGTATCGCATCGTTCAAGATGCTGCGTCGAAAGCTATGGCTGAGTCGCGGTCATTTCGCTCTGTGCTCGAACAGAACTCATCACTTGGCTTGACGAGCACGCAACTCGATGAAGCATTCGATGTGAAGCGTGTGTTGCGATACGCGTCACGAGCAGTCGAGGCGCTCGATCACCTCGACTGAGTTCACCCCGGCGTGATGCCGGCCTTCTTCAACACAACCGGCGATACACCGAATTCGGTCCATGCTTGCCAGCTGATGTCGTTGCGCTTACTGAACGACTTGGCAACTTTCACGAACTTTGCTTCTGCTTTGGCGATTTCGTCTTTTGACTTCATCGCTTTTAGTTCAGTCGTGAGGTTCAGTCGTTCTTGCACAAGGCGAACTTTTGTCAGTGCATCGGCAAGAGTGATCTCGTTCGCAATCTTGTGCAGTCGTCGCGTAATCGACTCAGGTGTGCGACGTCGTCCACGACGTGGTTTTGTTGCTTCAACGATGTCGAGGTAGTCGCGAATGATGCGACCTTCGGTGCGACCGTTGGCAAGAGCGCGCTTGTGGCTGTCGGACATCGCCGTCGCACGGGCCCGTTTCTTGGCGGCGGAGGTCTTCTTGGAGGTTGCGGGACGGCGTCTGTCTGCGGGCACCTTCCGAAAGTAGCAATCCGAAACGATTGATTTTCTATTTAGTTGCAAGACGAAACCTATTCGCAATGCTGAAAAGGGGCTGCCGGTAGGGTCACAGCGATGGTCTCGAACGCTTACCCCCACACACCAGCAGGTCTGCCCCCACTCGACCCGGCCCGCGCTGCACTACGTGACCATGTATTTGCCCATTCGCTCAAGACCGGCGACTTCACGCTGAAGTCGGGGCGCAAGAGCAACTGGTTCCTCGACACCAAGCAAACCGCTTGCCGGCCCGACGGCATCGTGCTGGTCGCCGATGTCGCACTGTCGCTCATACCTGCTTCAGCCAATGCCATCGGTGGCCTCACGATGGGTGCTGACCCTGTCGCATTCGGAATTGCCGCCGTGGCGGCCACTCGGGGGCATGCCATTCGAAGCTTCAGTGTTCGCAAAGAAGCGAAAGATCACGGTGTGAAAGGTCGCATTGCGGGTGCTTTGCAACATGGCGACAACGTGGTTGTCACCGAAGACACCGTGACGCGCGGTACTTCAATCTTCGAAGCAGTTGATGCTGTGCGTGAATTCGGCGCGAACGTGGTGCTCATCACTGTCATCGTTGATCGCGGAGGCACCTGTGCAGACATGGCGAAAGAAGCCGGAATCACCTACGCACCTATGCTGACTGCACCAGACCTCGGATTTGAATTCGGATCCTGAGTCATCCCCCGACAAGTGAGTTACTCCATGAATGTTCGTCTGATTCTCGTTGTGCCTGCAGTGATTGCACTCGCCGCCTGCTCAAGTTCTCCCGATGCAGACTCAGTCGACACCATCGCCGCCGTCACTTCTGTCTCGACAGCCGACACCACCTCCGATTCAACGGTGACGGTTCCGGAAAACGTCACAATTTCAGTGACGGTCGGAGTTGACTCTGCAGCAGATCGAGTTGAGCAAGTTGCTCTTGGTTCACAAGTCACACTGACGCTCACCAACCCGAATGAGGATGACGAATTCCACCTACACGGTTATGACTTGTCACCAGGTGAAACACCCAAGGGAGAAACTGCAACCATCACTTTCACGGCTGACAAGGCCGGCGAATTCGAAGTTGAGAGCCATCACACTGAAGATGTTCTTGTTGTCCTCAATGTGTCGTGAAGTGACAGCACTATGACCCTTGCAGAACTATTCACACTGTCGCCACACGGAGACGACGTGTATGTAGGGCAAGGTCATGTGTATCCGTGGGGCGGACTCTACGGAGGCCACATCGTTGCGCAAGCATTGCGCGCGAGCAGCCTCACCATCGATGAAGGTTTCGTGCCTCACTCGCTGCGTGCGTATTTCATTCGTCGCGGTGATTTCAACGAGCCGGTTCGATATGAAGTTGATCGCATTCGCAATGGTCGATCGTTTTGCACTCGTCGTGTTGTCGCGCGTCAGGCCATCGGAGCCATTCTCAATCTTGAAGCTTCATTCCAAGTCGAAGAAAAGTCTGCTGAAGCGTCACCCGTGTTGATGGCGTTAAACCTTCCACGACCTGATGAACTCGCCGACGACTCTTGGAGCCCTTATTTCGATCGTCGCATGGTGCCCTACGACATCATGGCTGCAGCACAACGTGACGGTCGTGGAACGTCGGCAGGTTGGTTCCGTCTGAAGCAAAGCTTTCACAATGACGAGTTGATGAACCGCTGTGCGCTTGCGTACATCTCCGATGACTTGCCGACCGATGCAGTCGTTCAAGCTGTTCCAGAGTTGAAAGCAGTGTCTGGTCAAGACATGTTGTTCTCAGCAAGCCTCGATCACACCGTGTGGTTCCATCGTCCGGTGCAAGCCGACCAATGGCACTTGTATGAGATGAGCTGTTACACGTACATCGGCGGACGTGGCATTTCATTCGGTTACGTGTTTGCAGAAGACGGAACTCACGTCGCAACAGTGGCGCAAGAAGTGTTGGTGCGACTCAAAGAGTCGAACTAGCCACCAAATGGTGGTCGAGACCGGCGTCGATCCGGTGACCCCACGCTTTTCAGGCGTGTGCTCTGCCAACTGAGCTACTCGACCGTGTTGTTGATGTCGTGCGCACTGTCG
>JBJTGC010000022.1:0-2558 GCA_046093725.1 Actinomycetota bacterium | reverse complement strand
CAGTACCCCCAAGGAGTCGTCGATCCCATCGCAGAGCTCTCAGAGCTGGCGTTGAGTCGCAACATTCCGTTGCATGTGGATGCATGTATGGGAGGCGTGACTCTCACGTTCCTCGAGCGCGCTGGAGAGCCTGTTCCCCTGTGGGACTTCAGACTTGACGGCGTCACTTCCCTGTCGGTTGACCTCCACAAATACGGCTACACCGCAAAGGGTGCAGGGGTCTTGTTGTATCGCGACAAACAACGACGCGCTGCGCAAACTTTCGTCACCGACAACTGGCTGGGCGGTCTCTACGGATCTTCCGGGATACTCGGTACGAAATCTGGCGGACCGATTGCATCTGCGTGGGCGGTCATGCGTCACCTCGGCGATAGCGGTTTTCAAGCGTTGACCATGTCTGCTCGCCGTGCAGCCCTACGTCTTGCCGATCATCTCGGGCAACATGAAGTGTTTCAACTTCGCTCTCAGCCTGATTCCACTTTGGTCTCATTTGGAACCCACAGGAACGACGAGTCCATATTCGCCATCGCTGATGTCCTGCGGACAAAGGGTTGGTATCTCGACCGCCAAGGGCCTCCCCCGTCACTTCACGCCACCGTCAACGCCGTTCACGAATCCGTCATGACGGAATTCCTTCGCGATCTTGACGAGGCTGCTTCAGAAGCATCGGCATCCGGGACAATCGGTCGCACAGGTACATACGGAACCATTGAGTAGGACTACTCTGAGGAAAGCCAATTGTCGCTTTGGGAGAGTGTCGCCGTGTAGCCAACACGATGACCGCCGAAGGAGCAACCGCCCCGGAACCTCTCAGGCAACCGGACCGAACGCGACAGGCGACGCTGGAAAGCGAGAACTTCGTGTTCTCCACCGACGGGGAAAGCCCTTCATGGGTGAAGCTCTCAGGTGCAACAGACAGCTGGGGTGCCATAGCTAGAACACAAGGCGGCACTCATGAGCGACACACGGCATCCACTCGAACGTTTCGAGTCTTTTTCGACGCGTCACCTCGGCCTCACTGATTCCGACCGACTGCAGATGCTCTCAGTCATCGGCAAATCGTCGATGAGCGACATGCTGACGGCAACGGTTCCTGACAGCATCATGATGAAGGCTCCGCTTGCACTACCGGATGGCGTAGATGAACATCTGATTCACGCCGAGTTGCGCGCACTTTTTTCGAGGGACGAAAAGCGTCGCAGTTTCATCGGCCAGGGTTACTACTCCACGATTTGTCCGCCAGTCATCAAACGCAACGTTCTCGAAAATCCGGCCTGGTACACCGCATACACCCCTTATCAACCAGAGATCAGCCAGGGCCGTCTTGAAGCCCTCTTGAATTTCCAAACGATGATCTCAGAGTTGACGGGTCTTCCAGTCGCCAACGCTTCTCTCCTCGACGAGGCCACTGCAGCTGCCGAGGCAATGACCATCTGTCGTCGACAGAGCAAAGTCAAACACGATGTTTTTCTTGTGGACAGCGACACTCACCCACAAACAATCAATGTGCTGCGCACCCGAGCTGAAGCAATCGGAATCGACCTGCACGTATGCGCAATCGCCGAGTTTGATCTTGCATCAGCATTCGGAATGCTGATCTCTTGGCCATCCAGTAGCGGTAACGCTTCTCATCTGTCTGCCGTGACAACTCTCGTGCGGTCTGCCCGGGAGTGCGGTGTCGTGTCAGTGGCCGTAACGGATCTGCTTGCATGCGCGCTTCTCACTCCCCCAGGCCAGATTGGCTTCGACATTGCAGTCGGGTCTGCTCAGCGCTTCGGCGTGCCTCTCTGGTTCGGAGGTCCTCACGCAGCGTTCATGTCAGTCCGTGATGACCACGCCCGCGCGCTACCAGGGCGACTCGTCGGCGTGAGTGTCGACACTGCTGGTCGTCCAGCGCTTCGACTGTCCCTCCAAACTCGTGAGCAGCACATTCGACGCGAAAAAGCCACATCCAATATCTGCACTTCTCAGGCATTGCTTGCCAATGTCGCAGGGTTCTACGGCACGTATCACGGACCCGATGGTCTGCGTGGTATCGCACGTCGAGTGCATCATCATGCAACCAGTTTTGCCACTTCCCTGATCGCTGCTGGTTGGGCTATTCGTCATGACGAATTATTCGACACTGTGGCCATCATCTGTGACGATGCTCAGCACATCATCGCCAAAGCAAGAAGTGCCGGGTTCAATCTTCGCCTCATCGATGCTCACACAGTTGGCGTGTCGTTCGATGAGCCGACCACAACCGAGGAAGTCAAGACTCTCCTGACGGTGTTTGGTGCCGCGTACACGGTCGGTTCCACCCAACTTTCTGCCGCTGCACTTAGAACTGATGACTTCATGCATCAATCTGTGTTTCACAGACACCACTCAGAAACGGACATGCTGCGCCATCTTCGACGTCTCGCCGACAAGGACCTTGCGCTTGACCGCACGATGATTCCTCTCGGATCCTGCACCATGAAATTGAATGCGACGAGCGAGATGGAACCAGTGTCATGGACCGAAATGACGGATCTGCATCCGTATGCACCAGACGACGAGTCAATCGGCTACCG
>JBJTGC010000021.1:0-2315 GCA_046093725.1 Actinomycetota bacterium | reverse complement strand
CACGCCCGACATCAATTGACTCAGCACTCTCGCCTTCGGCGTACTTGTAGCCGTCCTTGCCACGGATGCGTTGGTCCCCACCGCTGCAAAAAGCCCAACCACCGTCGCGGGGGGAAGGCCCGTTGCCGGTGAGCAGCACGCATCCCACATCAGTTGTCATGCGGGCGTGGTCAAGAGCGGTGTAGAGCTCATCGACTGTCTTTGGTCGAAACGCATTGCGCACCTCTGGTCGGTTGAACGCGATGCGAACAGTTCCGTGGGCTCTTGCACGGTGATACGTGATGTCGGAGAACGAGAATCCCGCCACCTCATCCCATGCGGCCGAGTCAAACAAAGGTGAAATCGTCACCTACGCATTGTCCCACGCCACTTGGCGATAGTCGCAACCCGTCGGCGTGGGCAGTTCAGGCCGAGAGCTGGAAGCCCGCGTAACCGGTTGATGCGACCTGTTCGCACCGAGCCACATAATCGGAGTATCCGAGCAGTGGCATGAATACGCGCGGTTTTCCGGGCACATTGGCCCCGAGATACCACGAATTGCACGTGGGGAACAGTGTGTATCCGGCGATCATGTTGACGTATGCGACCCAATCAGCCTGCGCCTGCTCTTGTGCCTCGATGATGCGGTGACCATTACTGCGCATGTGTGCGATGCACTCACCAATCCAGTTCACATGTTGCTCGATGGACACAATCATGTTCGTGAGGACAGATGGACTTCCGGGGCCGGTCACTAAGAACATGTTGGGAAACCCGTGTGAGTTCAGACCGAGGTAGGTGAGCGGACCCGCACCCCATGCTTCGGTCAGTGGAAGTCCACCACGTCCGTGAATGTTGGCCTTGAGAAACGAGCCCGTCATTGCGTCGAAGCCTGTTGCGTAGACGATGACATCGACTTCGTGCTCGACACCACCAGTGACAACTCCGTTCGGAGTGAGCCGATCAATGGGCGCATCACTGATGTCGACCAGCGTGACGTTGTCGCGATTGAACGTGTCGTAATAGTTGGTGTCAAGACACAAGCGTTTGCATCCGATGGTCTGGCGCGGTGCCAACTTCTCGGCAATCACGGGGTCCTTGACGATTTTGCGAATTTTGTCGCGTACGAATTCGGCGACGGCCTCATTCGATTTGTCACTCATGAGAACGTCGTTGAATGCACCGAGAAACAGCAACCCACTCGAGTCCCATCGCTCTTCAAGCATGCGATGACGCTCGACTTCGTCCACGTCGAAGACGCTCACTTCATTCGAAGGAAAGTCGCCACCAAAGGCACTTCGAGTGGCCGAATTTCGTGCGCGGAAGCCGGCGATGTCTGCCATGACTTTGGCTTCGTAGTCCGAATCGTTCGGGCCGTTGTTCGCCGGCACCGAGTACGTGGCTGTTCGCTGAAACACTGTGAGGTGCGATGCTTGTTCAGCGATGAGCGGAATGGACTGAAGTCCCGATGAACCAGTGCCGATAACAGCCACTCGCTTGCCGGTGAAGTCGACACCGTCGTGTGGCCATGAACCTGTGTGGTACACCTCGCCGCGAAAAGTCTCGTCGTCGGGGAAGCGGGGCTTGTTCGCTGATGAGAGACAACCTGTCGCCATCACAAGAAACTGTGCGTGCACATTGTCGCCTCTGTCGGTGTCGACACGCCACGAGGATGTGTCGTCGTTCCACGCCGCATGGGTGACGGTGGTTTCGAATACCATGTCGCGTTTCAGATTGAATCGCTCGGCAACGTGCTGTGCGTAGCGCAAGATCTCTGGTTGCGTCGCGTACTTCTCGCTCCAGTGCCATTCGCGTTGTAGCTCTTCCGAGAACTGATACGAGTACTCAAGGCTGGGTACGTCACATCGGGCACCTGGGTAGCGATTCCAGTACCACGTGCCTCCGACGTCGTCACCTTTCTCGATGGCAAGACAGCTGAGGCCAAGCTCGTGACACTTGTGCACCATGTACATTCCGGCGAATCCGGCTCCGACGATGACGACGTCAACGCTTGCCGAGAGTTTCTCCCGATTCACTTCCCCAGCCACAAGGGTCATTGTTGTCCATTCCTCAGTTGTCCGGCAACACGGAACTACGGTCATTGACGGTGGTTCCTCTGACACAGCACTTGAGCGTGACGGTACGTGCGGATGTCCTTGGCTCAATTGACTCGGGTGTTCACGAGTTCTTCATCGGGCATCGGCCAAGCTGGTTGGTCGACATCTCCAAGTTCTTGGACACCTATGGCTCGTCGGAGATGTTGCTCGGGGTCGCCATCATCGTCGGCCTGATGTGGCTCGTTCGAGCGCGACCATCTCTTCTTCCACTAGCAATTC
>JBJTGC010000020.1:0-5794 GCA_046093725.1 Actinomycetota bacterium | reverse complement strand
GCACGAATCGTCGGAAAAGACGGCAAGCCACTCGGTAATGAAGGAAATGGACCGCCGACGTTCGGCAGTTCAGTGGTCGACTCAAAAGCAGATATTTGGCAAATGTCGGAGGGGCGTTTCCCGAAGGGACCAACTGAAGTTGCACTTGACGAAGCAAGTGCTGAAGCAGGCAAGTTCGTACTCGGCGACACCGTCAAGGTCATCACAGCCGTTGGCAGCCAAGAATTCACACTCGTCGGCATCGCCAACTACGGCGATGTGCGCTCACCAGGTGGTGCCACTTTCGCACTGTGGGACGTCGACACTGCATCGTCACTACTTGCCAAACCCGGCTATATCGATGCGGTCATCGTTGTCGGCGACGGAACGATGAGCGACGAAGCCCTCACGCAGAAAATTCAGGCTGCTCTCCCCACGGGAAAGAACCTCGAAACCATTACAGGTGCACAGATCACCAAAGAGACTCAAGACGACATCAAGACCGCGCTCTCGTTCTTCGGCATCTTGCTCACGATTTTTGCGTTCATCGGTCTCGGTGTTGGCTCGTTCGTCATCTACAACGTGTTCTCCATCAGTGCCGCACAACGCCAGCGCGAAAACGCACTGTTGCGTGCGATCGGTGCGAGTAGACGCCAGGTCACCATTGCGATGTTGTTGGAATCCCTCGCAGTCGGCCTCGTTGGTTCAGTACTCGGACTTCTCGGTGGAATCGGATTGTCGGCAGGTTTGACCGCACTATTGAAGGCCATCGGAGTCGACCTTCCGTCAAGTGGTCTCGTGGTCGGCGCAAACACCATCGTGCAGACGATCCTCATCGGACTCATCGTCACCGTCGCATCAGCTTTGTTGCCAGCATTCCGCGCCGGACGTGTTCCACCACTTGCAGCGATGCGCGACACCGCACTCGACACTGCTGGCAAACCACGAGTGCGTCTGGTGCTTGGCGGAACACCACTGCTCGCAGGTGTGGCGCTCATTGGCGCAGTCATCGGTGGAGCTCGCACCGAGTTGCTCGGCCTGGCGATCTTGTTCATCTTCATTGGTGCCCTCACACTCGGGCCGCTCGTTGCGCGTCCAGTTGCGCTCACACTTGGTCGCCCCATTGCGAGTGTTCGCGGAGTCACCGGCCGCATGGCACGACAGAACGCTGCGCGTAACCCGAAGCGAACATCACGTACAGCTGCACCAGTGCTCATCGGAGTTGCGCTCGTTACGGCTGTCACTGCACTTGCAGCGTCGATTCAGGCCGAAATTCGCGGGGTCTTTGGCGAACAGTTCACCGGTGATTTCACCATCAGTTCTGAAGCCCAGGGCTTCGGCGGACTCAGCCCGTCGCTCGCAGTCGACGTGTCGAAGTTGGATGGCGTCAAACAAGCCACGGGCATCGGCCAATCAGTTGTCGAGGTTGAAGGCAAGGGTCGATTCCTTACCGTCATCAACCCGAAAACTGTCGAAGGAATCTTCGACATCGGATTGCTCGGCGATGCGAAGGTCACGTCACTGTCGAAGAACGGCGTGTTGGTGTCGGAGAAAACCGCAGAACGTGACAAGTTGACCAACGGTTCGACCATTCCAGCCAAGTTGAGCGACGGCACCCAAGTCGATCTTGTGGTCGAAGGGGTGTATGCGAACGACCAATTGGCAGGTCGCTACACCGTCAGCTCGGAATTGTTTGAGGGAACCACGGTGTCGCGCTTTGACTTCGGTGTATACATCTTGAAGTCCGAGGGCACCGATTCAGGCGCACTTCGAGCCGACTTGCAAAAGCTTGTCGACTCATACGGCTCTGGAACACTTCTCAGCAAAGACGAATACATCGACAAGCAAGCCGCGCAAGTGAACCAATTGCTCGGCCTCATTTATGGCCTGCTGTTCTTGTCCATCATCATCGCGATCGTCGGCATCATCATCACCTTGCTGCTGTCGGTGTACGAGCGCCAACGAGAAATTGGTCTCTTGCGCGCCGTCGGCATGACTCGTGGACAGGTGCGCTCAGCAGTTCGCTGGGAGAGCGTCATCACCTCTCTCATCGGTGCCGTCACCGGCATTTTGCTGGGGTTCGTGCTTGGCTATGTGGTGATTTTGTCGTTGCGTGACCAAGGCATCACAAAATTCGAACTACCGATCAGCAGTGCAGTCACCATCCTGATCGTTGCCTTTGTGGTCGGAGTTCTCGCTGCTGCCTATCCGGCACGACGCGCCACCAAGGTCGACGTGCTGGCAGCACTCAACACGATGTAGGTGTTACTGAATGTCTCCCGACAAGATCGACAAAAACTGGGTTCAATTCCTTACTGAACGACATCTTGCGACTCTCACCACACTGCGTGCAGATGGTTCCCCACATGTAGTTCCGGTCGGCTTCACCTACGACGTTGCGACGAAACGAGTACGCATCATCACGTTCTCGCCGTCACAGAAGGTTGCGAACGCACTACGTGGAGGCCGCGCAGCTGTGTCCCAAGTTGATGGTGGTCGTTGGCTCACACTTGAAGGCACTGTGTCGGCGACGAATGACCCGGTGATTGCGCGCGAGGCATGCGAGGCGTATGCGCGTCGATATCGCGAACCAAAGGTGCGCGAGGATCGTTGGGTGATTGAAATTGCGGTTGATCGCGTGCTTGGACGCGTTGCTCACTGATGACTCGGGCCGCTGACCGCGACGTCAGCAATCACTCAACTAGCGAGCGGTCCGCGGTTGTGCAGCACGTCCTTGATGAACATGGTGGCTGCAGGATGTGGGTCCATTCCACGGGCAATCGGGTCTGACCAGTCGGGTTCAGGAAATGGCTCGAATGCCACTTGGCACCCTGGGCACCAGTACAAAAGGCGCGCCATCTCACCGTGACGTGTGAGGCGAACTACATCGCCGCAACGTGCACATTTCTGGCCGTTACGTCCGTACACGGCAAGTCCACCCGACACATCGGGGGCTGTGACGCGTTGAACCTTGTTCAAGTTGGCACGCAACAAACCTGCAGCGGTGAGCACCAAGTCGAGGCATGCAGATTGTGGAAGTGTTCCAACCGGTGCCCAAGGATGAACTCCGGTTGCCCACAACACTTCACAACGAAACACATTGCCGACCCCACACATCACGCGTTGGTCGAGCAACACATCAGCAATCGTGGCTGACGGATCGTCGTAGTGCTGCATACGCGCGACACCTTCGTGAAGGTCGGCGTCCATGCGACACAGATCTGGACCGAGCTTGCCTGCACGTGGGTGACGGCGAGCATCAAATGCGCGGTACGTCTCGACAATCGGTGCGTTGAAACACACTGCGATCCATTCATCGGTTTCGATAATCGCGCGGGCCTGTGCACGACGCTTGCGCCAACGCTCACCATGTCGATACAGGTGCCATGAACCCGTCATGCGCATGTGCGTGTGCAACACGATGCCGTCGTCAAACGTGATTTCTAGGTGCTTGCCGTGACTCTCGACATTCTCGACAGCGGCCCCTACTTGAGGTGACGGGCCGACGAGGCGCGGTGCGGTGAAGGAGGTAATGCAACGACCAAGAAGAGCGGTGCGAAGTGCCGCAGCTGCTCGATAAATGGTGTCACCTTCTGGCACAACCAAATCGTAGGAGAAGATTATTCACCAATGTCGGACTGATGCCTTACGGCAGCTGATGAATTGTCAGCCGCTGCCGTAAGGCAGCTGACTCAGTTTCGGCCGCTGCCCTAAGGCAGCTGGCCGACCGACGCGAGTGCGAGACGGATGAGTCGATCAGCACCGCCGGTCATCTCTGCTTTCACCTTTTCGCTTACTGCTTCTGCTGGCGTGAACCATGCGAGGTCAAGCGCTTCTTGCGTTGGGTGACACTCGCCCGTCACCGGCACCACATAGGCCAGACTCACCGCATGGTGCCTCGGGTCGTAGAACCCGGTGATGTCCGGGTCGGTGAAGTACTCGGCAACGGTGAACGGAGACGGCTCTGGTGGCAGGCGTGGGAAGGCCATCGGCCCGAGGTCTTTCTCCAGATGACGCATGAGCGCATCGCGAATGGTCTCGTTCAGCAGCACCCGTCCCGACACCACCATGCGGCTGATGCTTCCGTCAGCTGCTTGGCGCAGGAGCAGACCAACATGGGTGACGACCCCACTGTGGTCGGTGCGTACCGGCACCGCGTCGACGTAGATGAGTGGAACCTGACTGCGGACCGCGGCGATCTGGTCGGGACTCAGCCACGCAGTACGGGTGTCTGTCTGATCACTCATTCGGGTGGAGACAGTACTACGCAGCAGTAGTACCTTGTGCCTGAAACCACAGAGAAATGGGGCAAACATGGCAATCAAAGTGGCGAAATTCCGTGACGTTGCAAACGGACTTCAGGCTGGACAATTCGCAGTTGGTGACCGCACCAACGTGACGTCAATTTCCGACATCGACCCGATGTACAAGCAACTGATGGACAAGCCATACGCATGCGTCATGGCTGTCATGGGTGGCGATGGTCGCCCAAACCTCACTCCGATGTGGTTCGACTACGACGGCGACAAAGTGCTCGTCAACGTCGCTTCACACCGCAAGAAGGTCGAGTGGATTCGCAAGACTCCACAGATCACCATCGTGATCGTGAACCCAGAGAACATGTACCACTGGATGAGCATGAAGGTGTCTGTCGAGCGTGAAATTCTCGAAGATGATCCGAAAGAAGGCGCGTGGGTCACCGAACAGCTGAACCGCATCTGGAAGAAGTACATCGGTCAAGGCGACGAATACGGTCTGCGCGATCCATCCATCAACGAACGACGCGTATTGTTCGTGTGCAAGGTGGACAGCGTCGCGACCTTCGGTCAGTCCTGAGCATCACAATCTCGTGAAAGTCGCTGTCATTGGAGGCTCCCTCGGGGGCCTCACAGCGGCGCTTCTCTTGCGCGACATGGGCGCCGACGTCCATGTGTATGAACGCTCTCCAAACGAACTCGTGCAACGTGGTGCAGGTATCGGCTTTCTTCCAGAGAGTCAGCGTTACCTGACGACACGAGCTGGTGTTGCACTTGACGACATCAGCATCGCCACAGGCCATATTCGCTACCTCAATCGTGCAGGTCGTGTTGTGCACGACGAACTTCATGACTATCGCTTCAGCAGTTGGAACACCGTGTACCGACAGCTGTTCGCGTGCGTGAAACCCGACATGTATCACCTTGGTCACGAAATGATCGACTGGCTAGGTGGTGGTGACACCGTGCGAGTTGATTTTCGAAATGGCACACACGTCGACGCTGATGTCGTTGTATTTGCCGACGGAGTCAACTCGGTAGCGCGTCAGCGACTTCTTCCCGATGCTCAACCCAGCTACGCCGGTTACGTGGCGTGGCGAGGCATGGTGCACGAAAGCGAACTTTCAACAAGCACGTTCGAGATGCTCGACAATGCAATCACCTACCACGTGTATGCGAACAGCCACATCCTCGTGTATCCGATTCCGGGCATCGACGGGGAAATCGAACGCGGCAGACGTCTTTTCAACTTCGTCTGGTATCGCAACTACATGCCAGGTAGCGACCTTGACGACCTCATGACCGACAACGACGGGACATTGCGCGATATCTCGATGCCACCTGGCTCGGTCTCTCCTCGGCATGTCAATGAAATGCGCGCAGTCGCCGCAGCACGGCTTCCCAAACCAATTGCCGACGTGGTGTGTGGGGCCGAGCAACCATTCGTGCAAGTCATTTACGACCTGGCAATTTCGAAGATGGCATTCGGACGCACGTGCCTACTTGGTGATGCGGCATTCATCGCTCGCCCGCACGCTGCTGCCGGCACAGCCAAAGCT
>JBJTGC010000019.1:0-3040 GCA_046093725.1 Actinomycetota bacterium | reverse complement strand
TGTCATCACCAAGGGTCTAAAAGTCATGGACTCGACAGCCATCACGTTCTGCATGGACAACAACCTTCCCATCGTGGTTTTCAACCTGTTGGAGCGTGGAAATGTGGTGTCCATCCTCGGTGGGGAGCCAGTCGGTACGCTGGTCGGGTGATCGACGACGCCATTTTGGAGGCCATCGAAAAGATGGAAAAGGCCGTCGAGCATGTTCAGGGCCAGTTCTCCTCAGTGCGCACCGGGCGAGCCAACCCCGCTCTCGTTGAGCGCCTTCAAGTTGACTACTACGGCTCGATGGTTCCGCTTCAACAATTGGCAAGTTTCCAGGTGCCAGAGGCGCGCACCCTTGTGGTGAAGCCACACGACCGTGGGGCAATGGGTGCCATCGAGAAGTCCATTCGCGAAAGCGATCTCGGATTGCAGCCGAACAATGACGGCGTCGTCATCCGACCAGCGTACCGACTGGCTCCCCACCGAGGATGGACACCACATTTCCACGCTCCAACAGGTTGAAAACCACGATGGGAAGGTTGCTGTCCATGCAGAACGTGATGGCTGTCGAGTCCATGACTTTTAGACCCTTGGTGATGACATCCATATGGCTGATGTGGTCGTAACGAACAGCATTCGGGTCCTTCTTGGGATCGGCGGTGTACACGCCATCGACACCAGAGTGTGTGCCCTTCAAGATTGCTTGCGCGTCAATTTCAGCTGCGCGCAGGGCAGCTGCGGTATCGGTGGTGAAGAACGGATTGCCAGTTCCTCCAGCGAGAATCACCACGCGACCTTTTTCAAGATGACGTTGCGCGCGACGACGAATGTACGGCTCGGCCACCTTTGGCATTTCAACTGCCGTCATGACGCGGCTTTGCTGACCAACTCGTTCGAGTGCATCTTGCAGAGCAAGACCGTTCATGACCGTTGCGATCATTCCCATGTAGTCAGCTTGGGCTTGATCCATGCCTTGCCCAGCACCTTTGATGCCACGCCAGAAGTTGCCGCCGCCCACCACAATGGCGATGTCGACACCGAGTTGACTGCGCGCTTGTTTGATTTCTTCTGCGACTTGTTGCAGCACGCCACCGTCAAGACCGAACCCGACTGACTCGGCGAGTGCCTCACCAGACAATTTGAGAACGACACGAGACCATTTCGGACGGTCGGTCGTTCCGGTAGCCATCAGCCGATCTCCACCTGCGCGAAGCGCACGATGCTGGCGCCGCCAATGAGCTGCTTGATGGTGACCTTGTCGTCTTTGGCGTACGCCTGCTCGAGAAGGCAGATGTCCTTGAAGAAGCCACTGAGTCGTCCTTCGACGATTTTTGCGATTGCTTGCTCGGGCTTGCCCTCGTTACGAGTGAGCGTTTCGAGAGTTGCACGCTCTTTGTCGATGACATCGGCCGGAACGTCGGCCTGCGTGAGATAACGCGGGCGGGCAAATGCGATGTGCACCGCAACATCATGTGCGAGTTCGTCATTTGCACCTGACATTTCGACCAACACACCGTTGACGCCACGACCACCCTGGATATGGATGTAGGAACCCACGACGTTGCCGGACGCGGCAGGCATGTGCACCACTTCGCCCATCTCGATTTTTTCCTTGAGGGTGATCTTCAAGTCTTCGAGCTGTGCAGCGCGTTCTGCGACTGCGCCAGCACCTTTGGCGATGACCAACTTCACGAGCTCGTCACCTTCGGCCTTGAAGCCGTCGCTGCCCGCCACGAAGTCGGTTTCGCACTTCAGCTTGACGATCGCACCAGTGGCACCTTGAACATCAAGTGCGACGAGACCCTGCGCGTTCTCGCGATCGTCTCTCTTCGCGCTGGCAGCAAGGCCTTTTTCACGAAGCCACTGCTTGGCGTCGTCCAGATTGCCGCCGGTCTCTTCGAGAGCCTTCTTGCAATCCATCATTCCGGCGCCAGTTGCCTGACGCAGTGACTGAACGTCTTTGGCGGTGAACGCCATCGTCACTCACCACCTTCTGCTGGAGCAGTCTTCTGTGCAGCAAGGCGAGCCTCGCGATCGGCTTGTGCCTGGGCAGCTTGACGACGTGCGTCGGCCTGCTGTGCTTCGAATGCAGCAACTTCTTCTGCTGACTTCGGTGCGGCTGCAGCAGCGGCGGCTGGATTGCGCTTCTGCGCGATGAAACGGCCTTCGATGACAGCTTCGGCAATGACGCGTGCCATGAGATCGTTCGCGCGAATCGCATCGTCGTTGCCAGGAATTGGGAACTGAATGAGATCAGGGTCGACGTTGGTGTCCACGACTGCGATGACAGGAAGCTTCAACTTGTTTGCCTCGGTGACAGCGATGTGCTCTTTCATGGTGTCGAGCACGAACACTGCGTCGGGAAGACGGGTGAGGTGTTGAATACCTGAGAGGTTCTTCTTCAGCTTGTCGAGCTCACGCGACAGAAGGAGAGCTTCCTTCTTCGGCATTGCTTCGAAATCGCCTGAGTTCTTCATGCGCTCGTACTCGACCATCTTGCCGACGCGCTTTGAGATGGTTTCAAAGTTTGTGAGCATTCCACCGAGCCAACGCTCGTTCACATAGGGCATGTTGCACTTCTCTGCGAAGCTGCGCACAGGATCTTGTGCCTGCTTCTTGGTGCCGACGAACAGAATGGTTCCACCGTTTGCAACCAGGTCGCGCACGAACGCGTAAGCAACTTCGATGCGCTCGAGCGTCTGGTCGAGGTTGATGATGTGAATGCCATTGCGCTCACCGAAAATGAACTGCTTCATCTTCGGGTTCCAACGGCGGGTTTGATGCCCGAAATGCACTCCGGCCTCGAGCATCTGTCGCATAGTGACGACAGCCATGATGATCAGGTTCTCCTCTCCTGCGGTTCACCACATCCGGGCCTACGCCGAGGCGACCGCAGGGGGCCTGGATGCATGTTTTTGTTGTGGCCAGTTCACAAGTGCCGGCGGGTGCCGACCTCCGACTGGACCGTTGAACAGACTACCGACTTGGCCCCAGATGGCACCAACACGGCGCCTGCCGCGGCCAGCCCCACACGGGGGTCGACATAGCGACCCCC
>JBJTGC010000018.1:0-10133 GCA_046093725.1 Actinomycetota bacterium | reverse complement strand
AAATGAGGGCGGGCAGGGACACCGACAAAGCCCGAGTCATCAACGGCCCGATGCTCCATGCGAACACTGCCGTTGCACCGGCAATTACATAGACGTCTTCGCGTCCTCGCAAGTTGTGGCGCGCTTGCGCCAGTGGCGATGTCACTTCGACTGTGGTCGCATATCGATGCGCAACACCAACACGCCGTCTTCAATTACTGCTGTCGCGTCACCGATGATGGCGAAGTCCTGGAAGTCAACTTGGGCTTGCTGGACGAACAAGGTGCGCTCCTCCCCTGCGACCGGAGGCAAGGGCCGCTTCTTCACTGCTGCAGCCCGATCTTTGAAACGAGCAATCATTTCATTGGCGTCAAACTGTGCCATTTCTTACTTCCCTCCATCTGCATGCCGCGACAACAACGGGTCGATTGGTCCACTCGGTTTTGCCTCCCGAGGTCGATCTTCAATTTGTCTGTCTTCACTTGCCGACCTCGTGCGCTGAGGTTCTTGACGTAGCACGGGTGGCTCCTCAATGCGTTCCTTCGGGGCCTCACCTGAAGGTCGCACTTTGTTCAGCATGTCGACACGCTTGTTGTCGTCTGCACGGCCGAACTTGCGGTCTTCCATGATCTCCAAGGTGGCCAGAGCTGCATGGTCTGGTGTTGCGCTCTTCCAATAAGAAAACGTGACCCATAACAAGCCGATTCCGATGACGACAAGCCCGACCGCGATCACGTTGACGAGAAGGTTTGCCGCTAGCACCTGTCTATTGTCCCATGTTTTGCCGCTGTCTTCCGGCTTCCTGACGCAGACAGAGCATCTGAATGTCTCTGGCGACATGGAATCATGGGGACATGCTGAACGCCTTGACAAGTGTGGCGTTTGTCGCCCTTCTCGGTGGCCTGACATGGCTCGTCCGTTCCCGCGACCCACATTGGAGCAGTAAAGACGGCACAAAGTTCATTTGTCGCGTTCAAATATTGAATGAGCGTGGTGGCTCGCCGTCGCGGTGGCGCGAAGTTCGATGCACCATCACCGGAAACGATTCAATTGCACTTGTCCCCCGCGGTTTCGGCCACCGCAACATTGCAAAAGAATGGCGCGTCGTCGAGACCATGACGGTCGGGCCGAAACACTCCCGCATGTTTCTACTTCGAAACGAGCAACTACTTGCTCTGCGGGTTCCTGCCTCAAGCCCGGCCGCAGCCCGGCTCGACGAGTTGGTCGCTCACAGTCGCCACACCGGCGCATAGTTGCCGACTCAAACTTGTGACAGAAACGACTTGATCTCGCGACCGACGGCATGACTGTCAATGAGAAAGGCGTCATGACCTTCAGGGCTTGAAATCTCGACATACCGAGTGCGTGGGTCATTGCCAGAAACAAGACCGTGCAGTGTCTGCTGCTGATACGCGGGGTACAAGATGTCGCTGTCAATGCCGATGGTGAGTACTGGTGACGTAATTCGCTTCATTGCGTTGGTAGCACCGCCACGGCTGCGACCCACGTCATGCAAATCCATCGCTTTGCCGATGAAGAGATAACTGTTGGCATCGAATCGACGCACCAACTTGTCGCCATGATGATCGAGGTAGCGCTCAACTTCGAATCGGTCGAAGAAATGCAAGCCATCGTCGTGAATGTTTGCTTCTGACAAGTCACGACCAAAACGTTCGTTGAAGGCGTTGTCTGTGCGGAACGTGACCTGCGCAATCATTCGCGCTACGGCGAGCCCTCGCCATGGGCCTTCGTCGGGTGCTGCGTCGTAATACGCGCCGCCATTCCATGCTGGGTCCATCTGTAACGCTCGTCGACCGATGGCTCCCCAAGCGATCTGCTGAGCGCTCGACTCGATACACGTGGCGATGGGAACAACCGACGCCACACGCTCGGGGTAGGTCACCGCCCACTCGAGCGCTTGCATACCGCCCATCGATCCACCGATGACACTTCGCCAACGGCGAACACCGAGATGATCAGCGAGGTGCACTTGGGCGCGCACCATGTCGCGACTGGTGATCACTGGGAATCGAAGTCCATACGGTTTTCCGTCGACTGGGTGGGGCGATGCTGGCCCTGTTGAGCCCTGGCAGCCACCGAGAACATTTGCGCACACGACAAAGTGCTCATTCGTGTCGATGAATCCGCCTGGCCCAATGACACCTTCCCACCAACCTGGGGTGGGGTGTCCCTCTCCGGCGGGACCCGCCACGTGACTATCTCCAGTCCATGCATGACACACGAGAACGGCATTGCTCGCGTCGGCATTCAACGTTCCCCAGGTCTCGAAGGCGATTGTGACGTCACGAAGTGCAGCTCCACCATCAAGTGAAAAAGGACGGTCAATCGCAAAGGTGTGGAACTGGCGATGACCCGCCGACTGCGACGTATTCCATGCCCCTGTCGCTGGGTACGGAGCACCAGGGTGAGGTGGCGCGTAGGGAACACCGAAACTAGGTGTCGTCATCGTCATCTCCTTCCTGCGCATCGATGCAGCTGTCAACTCGTGCTGAGTTCAACGTACGAAGAAAGAACTTCAGGCCTGTTGCCCCGCTACTGCGAGACCACATCCCCACTTTCGTGGGCTGGCACCGTGCGGCTGAAACCCCGGTTGCCGGACCTGACGGTCACTCTTAATGCGTCGTGGTCAGGCTACTGACACCTCAGCCCCACGACAAGCACTTTCTTCTGCCGGCAATGGCGCTCGCGACCCGTTGGCATTGTCACGCTGCAGAATCGCCGATACCGTACGGCGCACGAAAGCCGGCGGAGTTGGGGCTCGTTTTCTTTCATGACCCTGCAGTTCAACAGATTGACACCGCTCGCGCGTGCCGAGCCCATGGGCGAAGTTGGTTGGGGCAGTCGTGCGGTTCAGCCAATTCCGCGCGGAATTGTCGTTGCAACTTTCGGCGGTGATGCATGTGATCGCCGTGGCTTTGATGCCATGCCCGCGACGCGACGCGAGCGCTCCATCCAGGTGGACGACAACTTGTACATCGTGGGCCCGCCAGAACGTGAACCCGGAGATGCTGTCAACCACAGTTGCGATCCGAATTGTGGTCCACGTAATGCCACCCAGATTGTCGCGTGGCGCGACATCACACCAGGTGAGGTGTTGACATTCGACTACGGCACCACAGACGGAAGCGACTACGACCAGTTTCCGTGTTCTTGTGGGGCGTCGCTTTGTAGAGGTCAAACGTCGAGCGATGATTGGCGTCGTATCGACCTTCAGCAGCGATACGGCCTCCGATTCTCGCCGTATCTCTTGCGACGAATTGACGCGGCGTCACGCGCGCGCACACTGTCGAAAGCCGAGCGGGTATCCATGCTGGCGACATACGACACAGCCCCCATCGCGGCTCTGACCACCGCACTACGACTCGTGAGCGGAAGACCACACGCCCGATTTGCCGACGTCATTCACGCGAGCCACTTGTCGCTCAGGACCAAGCATGCGCTGTGCGACGGCGACACCAATTCCCGTGATGACCTCATCGCCGAGCTGAATGAGTTTGCCGGCGAATCATTTGTCACAGCGGTCAGTCCGCTGTAGGGGCTCCCTTGAAACGGTGGCGATTACGTGCCACCCAGCGATAACTCGCCTGAGCGATTTGTCTCGCACCTGGCAGCAACATCAACCAACCCAGCACGAACCATAGAGAGCCGGCACCGATGAATAGTCGCGCCACTGCATCAGACCCGGCGCTCACTCGCCCACGCTTATCGACATACTGAACGGCGACGGAACACTCCTCACGCGTCAGTCCGAGTTGTTCGAGCGGTGCATCCTGAAACGGCACACATTGCGGTGCACGGCGTACGAGTCTCCGCAGTCGACGAACCCACAGACGACAAAACCCGCATTCACCGTCATAGATGAGCACCACGCCTTGCACCGTTGCCGTCATGGACACACGGTATCTAGAGAAGCGATAGCGAGTCCATGTCAAGAGCGTGACGCACGTGACGCGTAGCCATTGCCGTGAACATGGCGTCTCCACGATCTGTTCGTTGCACAATCTGGCTAGCGACAACTGACATCACCACTCCGGCGAGAGCCTCGCGCCGATACCTGCGCCATACATCGTCGAAGCTCGCATCACCCACATAACGGCTGAGTTCACTGACATACAGAGAGACAAGGGCGTCTTCATTCGCACGACGATCATCCGGCAACAGCCCTGCTCCAAGGAAGTACGCCAAGTCAGTGACACCGTCGCCGTGAGCAGGGGTCTGCCAGTCAACAACTGCGCACGTCGGATCGCCATTCATGTCTCCGAACATCAAATTGTCAAGTCGGAAATCTCCGTGCGCCAATGTTCGTGGAACTCCCCGACCGGTAAGAAAAGAGATGAGTGCGGTGCCCAATTCGTGAACCAGTTCAACGCCCGCCACGCCGCAAGCGTCGCGAATGGCCTCACCGAATACTTCCAGGAAACCGCCCTTGACAGCTCCGTACACGGCGTTGATGGTCTCCGGTCCCGATGGATCAGTGGATCGCTGAAGCCACGACACATCGAAAAGTGATGGATCATTCCAACGTGGACCGTGCAATCGTGTCATTTCGATGACTGCTGTCCTCGCCGTGTTCACGTCGCATCCGATGACCTGATTTCCTTGCTGTGCGGGGGCCAGGTCATCGAGTACCAACACGAAATCGTGTGTGTCGTCATCAAAGTCCACGAAGTGACAGCGCGCAGTTCGCACATCGACAGTTGGGGCGATCTCAGAATAGAAACGCACCTCACGCATGTAGTTGCCGAGTGTCACAGCTGTCGTGCGACTGGTGACATCTTCAGACATCAATTTCACCACCACGCTCGAGGGCACGTGAGCGGACTCGCTCTCAAGTGGAACTCGAAGATTCATTCCCACAAGGCCGTCACCAATACGTTGCGGCTCGCCTGCCCTCACATCGGTGGCAAACACTTGCGACCACCAGGCATCCGTCAACGAGGCCGGCGAGTACTCCACATCGCAGGACCGTACACCCGAACCCGACGCCCGATACCGTTTCCTTGCCCATGTACCGCTTCCTCATCTCCCCGCGCTGGATTGCCCTCCATGTGGCCATCGGTGCGCTGGTTGCCCTCATGGTGAATCTCGGCTTCTGGCAGCTTCACCGTCTCGATGAGCGTAAGTCCGTCAATGCTCAGGTCGCAGAACACATCGCCACACCGGTGGCGGACTTCAATGCGATCGTCACCTCGAATGGCGATCAATCGGAATTGGAATGGCGCCTCGTGCGCCTCACAGGCACATACATCGATGAAGAAATGGTGCTCATCGTGAATCGCTCGCAAAATGGTGCTGCGGGGCGCGACATCGTGATGCCGCTCATGTTCGCAGACGGACGAAAGGTGCTGATCAATCGGGGCTTCATTCCCCTAACTGTCGACATTCCACCAACACCCACAGGTGACGTCACCGTCGTAGGACACCTTCGACCAAGCCAAAAAAGAAGCGCTCTCGGGGCCATTGACCCGTCAGAGGGAACTCTTGCCGAGATGCAACGCATTGACATCTCTCGCATCGACCAGCAAACAACTGCTTCGCTCGAGCCCATGTATGTGCAACTTGTTGAGTCGACTCCGCCTGAAACAGTCTTGTCAGTGGTGCCGCTACCCGAATTGACCAATGGCCCGCACTTGTCTTATGCGTTTCAGTGGTTCTTTTTCAGCGCTGTTGCGCTTTTCGGGTGGATCTTCGTCGTGCGAAGAAAAATCAGTGAGGCTTCTCGAGCGACAACATCCGCTTGAACATCTCCACCACATCTGGCGAGGTATGCGCAGGGTTCAGGTGTCGATACACAGTGTCAACGTTGACCGCGATGCGACCACGCTCTCCCCACTCGCCGAACTCGTTCAATGCAATGTCTTGTGCCGCATCCCATGAATCCATGCCTGCTTCAAAGCGTGCAGTCGCCTGATCATTCACGTATTGCAGATAATCACGAACCGACACCACGCCCGCTTTGTCGGTGACGGGACCATGCCCGGGCACCACGGTCTCCACGTCGGACGAACACATCAGGTCGCATGCGGCAATCCAATTCGTGAGTGGCCCGGCCCACACAATGGGAGTTCCACCGATGAACAAGATGTCACCGGTGTAGACGGTCTTTGCGTCTGGCACGAACACCAAGGTGTCTCCACGCGTGTGCGCAGGTCCGACTTCGACAAGTTCCACCAATCGTCCCCCGACGTCGAGCTCAAGTCGACCGGTGAACGTGCGAGTCGGCTCGGGCACTTCGATGCCGTTGAAGTCAAAGGAACCAAAGAAGTTCCGAAAGATTTCACCAAGCTCGCCCGGCGCTGAATTCAACCCAGCGAGGGTAGCTGGTGTCACTTCATGCATTTCCAGAGCCGTCTCATGCGACGTGATGATGTCGGCATGGCTCACCAACTGATTGCCATAGCAGTGGTCGCCGTTTGCGTGCGTATTGACCACTGTGCCGATCGGAGCAGTCCGTACCGTCGACACCATTGAATCGAGCATTGCCTGAGTGAGCTTCAGGTCGAACAACGTGTCAATGAGTAATGACGTACCGTCGCCAACCACGAGCCCAGCGTTGCTCCACCCCCAGCCGCCGTCTGGCTGCAGATAGGCGAAACAGGAATCACCCAACTCGTGCAGTCCTTTTGTATATGGCGTCGTCATCATCCCCCCAATGTGTCTGCCACGAATTGTGCCACTCGCGTAGCCATCATCGCCACGGTCTCATTGGTATTGGCTCGCACGATGCGTGGCATCAAAGAGGCATCTGCCACCCATAGTCCGTCGATATCTGCGACCTGACCTCTTGCGTCACACACCGTTCCCATCGCGCACGTACCAGCGGCATGAGACAACGTACGTACATGTCGCTGGAGCCACTCAGTGATACCTCGGTCAGTCATCGCAGCGATGCGCTGCAGATCGGCGGCCAGTCTCAGCGCATCTTCACCATCGAAGGCTCCACCGAGGTTTGTCGAGGCGAGAACTGTCGACACATCGCGCACTACTCGAACCATTTCCTGCAGATCACGCTCGTCTGACAAACACCGGAACTCAGCCTTCCAACCTCCATCTGGCAGCTCAACCAAGGAACCACGGGAATGAACATCCATCAACGACACGCCGATTCCCCCCAGGTGCGCATCGGTATCAATCTGTTCGTAACTGAGTATGTGGGCCACATCAGGAGCATCTGTGTCAGAGTCACCCTTCAGAGGCACATACCGAGTAACAGGAAGGTCTCCGATGAACGGACCGCGCCGTCTCGCAGCGAACATCACGTTTGGATGATCCTGAAGGTTCTCACCAAGTCCCTCGGCGTCGACACCCGACCGACGAAGCAACATTGGCGTGCGCAACGCTCCCGCACACATCACTATGTTCCTTGCTTCATGCCGAGAACCATCAGCAAGCTCGACTGCAGTTGCGCGCGAACCGGTGAACAGAACACGCGCGACCGGTGCATGTGTGTTAGCCGACAGTCGCCCTGACTCACGAGCAGCGGTAAACCTTTCGCCATCGGCGGACTGCCTCCAATTGCGCGCCACCGCCAACGGAACAGCGAGCGACCCAGGCCACGAGTCATGCATTAGTCGGGCCACGGACTGTGGGACAGATTCCTCAATGAGCGATGTTGGCGTGCCGACCGCCCGAAACCACGGTTCGACTCGTTCCCATGACCAATCAGCGAGAGCGTCGTATTCGCACCATTCGTTGAAGTCGTCGATGGCCCCACGTAGCGCAATGAGCCCATTGACCGCACTGCCACCGCCCAGTACCTGTGCCTGCAAATACGCATACGAGTCACCGTTAGCAACTGCAGATGCAGTCAGTGACGTGTCCATCACCCCACTTCGAGCCATCGACGTGAAGAGGTTGCTCGGATGTGAGGAAAATGAGGAGCCTGCTTCGAACAACGACACAGACAAGTCGGAAACCGCACACAGATGCGACACGAACGAGCAGCCGGCAGTTCCGCCACCAACGACGATGACGTCAACTTTGTCAGCACCCATCACGGGCCTTCACTCTGCTGATTGTTGCTGAGATTCGATTTCTGACGATGTGGCAGACGGTAGCCCAGCCAGATGACCGTGGTCGTTGTAACGAACCAGCCTCCAACGACCCGTGCGTACTTCAACAATCTCGGTGATCGACGTGTTCATCGTGTGCACTTCGAAACCACCCGTCAGCGAGGACCGCAGCGACATACGCAACACGGCGTCGACTACCCCACCATGGCAACACACAACCACTGTCTTTCCCTGCTGTTCGCGCACTGTGCGATGTAGGGCGATTCCGATGCGATGATGGAACTCAGCGACGGTTTCTCCACCAGGAAAGATCACGTTGTATGGATTGGCTTCCCAATCTGGCATCCCGTGACGATCGATGAAGTCGCGATACGTGAGGCCATCGCACTCGGGACCAGGATCGTGCTCACCCCACAATGGATCCACTTGAACGCTCATGCTTCCAAGTGCTGGTGCGATGATTTGGGCGGTTTCCCGGGCGCGCGGAAAGGCGCTCGACATCAATACATCCACATTCACCTCGGGATGACGCAACCAACGGTCACGCAGACGCTCGGCCTGAATGCGACCAAGTGGTGAAAGACCCGTGCACGTTCGAGGGCCGCCAATCGACCGACTCACCGTGGCATTCGACTCTCCGTGCCGCACGAGCACTAAGCGAGTGTTCGACATGATCAGGCCAATTTCTCGACGAATGCCTCGAGCTGTCGCATGTTCCGACATTCATACACGCCGTCGGTATGCGTGGCATATTCCCCAACAATCGAGTCACAGGTGTTCCAGTAACTCCGTGGCTCAGGATTCAACCAATACACATGCCGAGCCTTTTGGCGAATCTCTTTGATGACCCACGATTGGGAGGCGTGATAGTTGTTGCGGGCATCGCCGAGAAGCAACACCGTGGTCTTCGGGCCAACGTCTCGACCGTATTTCTCCCAGAACACTTCAAAGGCGTGGCCGTAGTCGCTGTGCCCATCGACCCAGATGACGTCTGCTTCGGTGTTCACTTTGTGGATTGCTTCACTGATGTCTTCGGTGCCCTTGAAGAAACCGGTGACTTCGTCGATGCCATCGATGAAGACAAACGATCGAACCTTTGAGAACTGACCCTGAATGGCGTACACCAGCATGAGCGTGAAGCGGGCAAAGGCGGCGACACTGCCAGAAATATCTGCGACAACCATCAACTCGGGCTTCGCGGGCCTTGGGTACTTGAAGCGAGGGTCTGCCGGAACGCCGCCGTAGCTGAGGCTGTGGCGAACCGTACTGCGAAAATCAAGCGGACCACGGCGCTCGTGCTTGCGTTTGCGTGCCAATCGCGCCGCAAGCTTCCGCGTCAACGGCTGCAAAGCCTTCTTCAAACCTTGCATCTCGTCACGACTGGCATGCATGAATTCGACATCTTCTGGAAGGGGTTTGCGAAGTGTCTTTGCCATCGCTTCCGCTCCGCGGTCTGCCACGAGCCGACGACGGATTTCAGCTTCAATCTCTTGCTTGAACTGCTCGATGCGATGTTCGTGTTCATCGCGCTCGAGACGCTCTTCGAGTGGCGTCAATTGCCCACCCACTTCGTCACGACTCGCTTCCATCAATTTCTCGAGCATTGAATCGAGGTCGAGGTTCCTCAGCGTGCGGTACAAGTAGTACGTGCCACCAACAGGGCGACCAGGTTCCATGCCCGCAAATCGCTGCACAGCTTGTCGAGCAAGAGCCCGCATCAGTGCTTGGTCACCTGCCATGAGAGCCTTCATCAGCATCGCCATCATCTCTTCAGGCGTCATTTGATCCATCGCCCCACCGGCTGCACCACGGCTGTCACCATCTTGGCTCTGCAATTGTTCTTGCATCTCGCGCCAGAAGTCGCCAGCGTCCGCGTCGTCGGCAATGGCGTATTCAGGCCCACGCAAACTGAAGTACACCTCGAACACCGTCTCGAACGAGCGCCAATGAGCGTTGTTCTTTACCAGCGTTGCACCTAATGCGTACTTGAATGCATCGCGATCCTCAAGCGGGATGTGCTTGATGGCCTCCATCGCATCGAGCAGTTCAAGCAAGAGATTGAAGCTGAAATCCGTCGTCGGCTCGTGGCAGACCGCGGAGCGGAAGCGATGGCAAAGACAC
>JBJTGC010000017.1:0-13441 GCA_046093725.1 Actinomycetota bacterium | reverse complement strand
GCAATGGTGGTCTTCAGTACCTTCTGAACGGCACCTGTTGAGTTCAACATTTGCACGGTGCAGGGGCCGGCGACGAGTGCAAGGACCCGCCCACCGACGGTGAGGCAAGTGCGCTGGCTCAGTGATCGCAAAGTCGCGGTCTTGTCTCCGTTGGCAACGAGTCGAGCAGTTGTCAACAACTTCAGCTTGGAGGGAAGTCCACGCTGAAGTGAGTCAGATGAGCCCACGGAATACGGAAGAGTTGTCGTTGTTGTCGTTGTGGTTGTGGTCGTCGTCGTGGTCGTGGTCGTGGTCGTGGTCGTGGTCGCAGGTGGCAGTGCGGCAGCAGTCGCCGTCATTGACACCGGGACCGTCTTTGTGACGCCATCAATCTCCATTGTCAAAGTTTCACTTCCAGAGAGTGTCCCGGTGATTGTGACTTCACAGGTGGAGTTGGCTGGGATGGCAGCACCACAGTTGTGCGTTATTGAGAACACCGTTCCGCTGATGCGAATTGATGTAACTGTCAAGGGTGCATTCGTCGTGTTGGTGAGTGTCAACTTCTGTTGTTCGCCAGGGCGCCCCACGGCAACTGCAGAGGTTGACAGATTCAATTTGTAACAGTTGGTTCCACCAGTGAGAAGTTCCTTGTACACCGTGAGGTACACCTTGTCTGACTTCTGGTAGAGGAACATGATGTCGCCGTTAGTTGTATTGATCGAGGCAAGTGCACGGTCTGCAGCTGGAACAACCTGTTCAGCAGTGCTGAATGTCGTGCCAGAATCGGTGCTGTACTGGAAGAAGAGGTCAGATCCGGTCTTGTGACCACTAACCACATTGCCACATTGGTCTGCGAAAAGTGAGCGCGTGGTATTGCCTGCGGTAGCACTCACTGTCTTAGTTTCGACTGCCTCGGTGTTGAGGTTGATTCGCTCAAGGTTTGTGCCTGATCCGGCCATGTAGAAGTAGCGGTTTGTTCCGTCTGTCGTCATCGCACCCACGGAGAAGAAAACGGATTTACCTGTCGTCTTCTGCGCACTCAAGGTCGCACCGCGGTCAGTACTTGAGTACCAATACACGCTTGGATTGTCCGTGAACACGTAGACGGTTCCCGTAAAGGGGTCAACACGAAGGTCCGAATATGCCTGTGATGTGCCGACAGTTGTCGTAGTCCATGTGCTCCCGGCATTTGAGCTGCGGAATAACGTTGTTCCGCGTTGGTCTAGTGCGTAGACGTAGTCCCCATCTATTGCGGTGTGAAGCACAGTGCTACTGCCCGTATTTCCAATCTGTGTCTTGGTCGACCACGTTGCACCGCTGTCTGTGCTCTTTGAGATATAGCCGGTGTTGACTCCCGAACCTTCGACCCACACCACGTATACGGTTCCGTCGGAAGCGACTGCGATTTCAGGCTGCTTATTCTGGTCGCTCACTTTGACGGCATCGCTGAAAGATTGTCCACGATTGGTGCTCTTCGTGACCCAGATGCCAGACGCACCATAGAAAGTGGCGTAGATGGTTCCGTTTGGTGCAACAGCAAGTTTTCGTGCAGTGTTTGACTCGGCGAGCGTCACGACTCCACAGTCGGCGCCAGCACATGACACATCAACGCGAACGTCGGCGTAGAGGGCAGTTGCTGCCCTCACCTGTGGCGCAAGCGCGGGGACGACAAGTGATGCAAGCCCAATGGTGAGAGGCAGAGCGATGAGGCGACGAAGTCTGTTTCGGAACATTCCTCTACTCTAGGCGTTGAGAATACTCTAGGCGTTGAGAATGTTTCAGGCAGATTCGTGTGCCAGACCTGCCGCTGCGAGTGCTTCGCTCAATGTGGTTGCTTTTTGCACCTTGATTCCTGCCGTTGTGTCGGGAGAGTTACCCGGAACGATGGCGCGAGTGAACCCGAGCCGTGCAGCTTCAGTGATGCGATGCGAGATGTGACCCACTTGGCGCACCTCACCTGCAAGACCAACTTCGCCACACACCACGAGGTCTGCTGGCAATGGTGTGTTGGTGACCGCTGACACCAATGCAAGACACAACCCAAGATCAGCACCCGGTTCGTTCAACTTGATGCCGCCTACAACCGATGCATACACCTCGTGTTGCGACAGGCTGATGCGTGCACGACGTTCGAGCACTGCCAACAACATGGACAACCGCCCATGATCAACTCCTTGTGCACTACGTCGCGGCTGCACACCACCACTCATGGGGTTGGTGAGTGCTTGCAGTTCCACCAACAGTGGGCGTTGCCCCTCGAGCGTGGGAACAACCACTGAGCCCGGCACCCCGGTGCGTCGATCTGCCAAGAACAGCGAACTGGCATCAGGAACCCCCGCAAGGCCAGTCTCTGTCATTTCGAACACTCCCAGTTCATTGGTGGGGCCGAAGCGATGTTTCGCTGCTCGCAACAACCGAAGTGCGTGGTGACGCTCACCTTCGAATGACAACACCGTGTCGACGACGTGCTCAAGCACGCGAGGCCCAGCGAGCCCACCTTCTTTGGTGACGTGGCCAACCAACACCACAGGAAGATTTCGACGTTTGGCTTCTTGCACGAGTCGGTGTGCACAACCTCGCACCTGCACAACAGAACCTGGTGTCGAGCCAAGTTCGGGGTCGGCCACAGTTTGAATTGAGTCAATGACTGCGAGCGTTGGTTGCACATCATCAATTGCCCGCAAAATGTGCGGCAACGACATTTCCGGCAGCAACCACAGAGAGTCTTTGAGTGCACCAAGGCGTTCAGCACGCAGTCGAACTTGCTGTGCGCTTTCTTCTGCTGTCACGTACAACGTTTTGCCTTGCGCCGCAGCTAGTAGTTGTAGCAACAATGTGCTTTTACCAATGCCGGGTTCGCCGCCAATCAAAGTGACCGAGCCCGGACCCAACCCACCACCCAACACACGATCAAGCTCGGCAATTCCGGTTGCTACTGGCGCACCGATGGTGGCGTCGATTGAATCGATGGGTGCAGGTTCACCTGCAGGAACGAGCGCCATGCCGGCTGCAAGCGACACAAGCGAGTCGTCGGGGCCTTCGACGTCTTCGATGAGCGAATTCCATGCACCACAAGCGGTGCACTTGCCCGACCACTTGGGGTGTGTGGCTCCGCAGTCGGAGCAGCGATGGACGAGTCGAAGTTTTGCCACGGAGGGACTTTAGAAGCGCCCTGTGGCAGACCTTCGACGCTGCGCGCCAGATACCACTGTGTAAAGAAAGACCATGGCCACGACCCACACCACCAGCAACACCAGCAGCACCGGCTTGAAGAAGCGCGACACGGTGGAGGCCACGTCGACGGCCTTGGTCTGTGTGGCGATCTCGGTGGTCGACCCATCCATAGGGATGCGCCACACCAACTTGCCCTCTTCTTGAAGGGCCGTTGTGGTGACGATGTCACCAGGCAACGACACTCGCAAAGTGACGCCAACGGCCTGACCCAGCTCTTGACCCGAGCGGCGAATATCGCCTGCGTACGGCGCCGCACCAATCAGTTCGAGTGTGGCGTCGTCGATGAATGCTTCAGTGCCACCGTTGATGGCGAGTTGACCAGTGAAGTCCCACGTCGAGTCGTTGTCTTTGCCGGTGCGCGCAAGCACGATTGCTTTGAGTGGACCTTTCGGGCCATTCAACTGATTGAGAATCGCCGTTGCTTCAACCGGGTTGTCGAACGGGTGAGTGAGTACAAGGCGCATGCCACCGTCTTCACGTTTCTCTGGCCCGTCGGTCTTCCAGCCACTGGTGCGTACATCGTCGAGACGTAAGTCGGTATCGAGACCCGGTGCTTGCGTGACAACGTCGGCATCGGCGAGAACTTCGACGGTGACGTCACCGGAACCGTTCGGCTTGACGGACAACCCGATGTTTGTGTCGACACGACACGACGACAACAACAGTGTTGCGAAGAGAACAGTTGTCGCCGCGGCTATGCGACGTGTGCGTGACGACGACGTCACTCGGCAGGTCCGGCTCCGTCGCCGGCGAGTTCGATGCTGCTCGGCGGCTGGAAACCTTCGACTGCACGGAACACCAAGTGTTTTGTACCTGGTTCGTCTGGGTTGTCTTCGCAGTCGACGACGATGATTTCGCCAGCAGAGAACTGCTTGTAGAGAATCTTCTCGGACAACACGTCCTCGACGAGGCGCTGGATGGCGCGACGCAGTGGGCGAGCACCAAGAGTGGGGTCGTAACCCTTCTCAGCCAAGTGTTCTTTGGCAGTCTGCGTGAGTTCGATGCCAAGTCCTTGGCTCTCGAGCTGTGTGGCAAGACGCTTGATCATGAGATCGACCATTTGCACCACTTCGCTCTTGGCAAGTTCGTGGAACACGATGGTTTCGTCGACGCGGTTCAGGAACTCAGGGCGGAAGTGCTGCTTGAGCGCGTCGTTGACCTTTTCCTTCATGCGTGCGTACGACACGGCTTCATCGGCCTTGCTGAAGCCGACGTTGGCCTTGCGCAAGTCGGAGGTACCGAGGTTCGACGTCATGATGAGCACCGTGTTACGGAAGTCGACCGAACGACCCTGGCTGTCGGTGAGGCGACCCTCTTCGAGAATCTGCAACAACGTGTTGAACACGTCGGGGTGTGCCTTTTCGATTTCGTCGAACAACACCACACTGAACGGCTTACGACGCACTGCTTCGGTGAGTTGACCGCCCTCTTCGTAACCGACATATCCGGGAGGCGAGCCGACGAGGCGGCTGACGGTGTGCTTCTCCATGTATTCACTCATGTCGAGAGTGATGAGCGCATCGTCGTCACCGAACAAGAACTCTGCCAAAGTCTTGGCGAGTTCGGTCTTGCCGACGCCAGTGGGTCCGAGGAAGATGAACGAACCGCTGGGGCGACGTGGGTCTTTCAGACCGGCGCGGGTACGGCGGATGCTCTGGCTGACCGCATGAATTGCGTCTTGTTGACCGATGATGCGCTTGTGCAGCTCGGTCTCCATGTTGAGCAGCTTCTGTGTTTCTTCTTCCGTGAGCTTGTACACCGGAATGCCTGTCCAAATGGACAACACTTCGGCGATTGCCTCTTCGTCGACTTCGTCGAACAAGTCGACGCCTGATGCCTTGATATCGGCTTCTTTGGCAGCACGCTCGTCGAGCAGTGACTTCTCTTGGTCGCGCAAACGACCAGCGTCTTCGAAGCGCTGCTCTTCGACGGCCTTCTTCTTGGCCTCTTGTACGTCTTTGATTTTGACTTCAAGTTCCTTCAAGTCGGGCGGCGTCTGCATGCGCTTGATGCGCAGGCGCGAACCGGCTTCATCGATGAGGTCAATGGCCTTGTCGGGAAGGTGACGATCAGAGATGTAGCGGTCGGCCAAGTTGGCGGCAGCAACGATTGCCTGATCGGTGATGGTGACGCGGTGGTGCGCCTCGTACTTGTCGCGAACACCCTTCAGAATTTCGATGGTGTGTGCAACTGTCGGCTCTTCCACTTTCACCGGCTGGAAGCGACGCTCGAGTGCTGCATCTTTTTCGAGGTGCTTGCGGTACTCGTCGAGTGTGGTTGCACCGATGGTTTGCAGTTCGCCACGTGCGAGCATGGGCTTCAAGATGCTTGCGGCATCGATTGCGCCTTCCGCAGCACCTGCTCCGACGAGCGTGTGGATTTCGTCGATGAACAAGATGATGTCGCCACGTGTCTTGATTTCCTTCAAGACCTTCTTCAGGCGCTCTTCGAAGTCACCGCGGTAACGACTGCCGGCAACAAGTGCACCAAGGTCGAGCGTGTACAGCTGCTTACCGGTGAGAGTTTCCGGAACTACGTGGTTGGTGATGCGCTGTGCAAGAACTTCGACGACGGCAGTTTTGCCGACGCCAGGCTCGCCAATGAGCACCGGGTTGTTCTTGGTGCGACGCGACAGAATTTGCATGACGCGCTCGAGCTCGCGTTGACGACCAATAACTGGGTCGAGCTTTTTCTCGCGAGCAAGTTGCGTGAGGTTGCGACCGAACTGATCGAGAATTTGGCTGCCACCTTTTTCGCCGGCACCTTCACCTTTTTCAGATGTTGCACCGCCGGAGGGCTGAGTTTCAGCTTTGCCAGCAGGACCTTGGTAACCAGACAGCAACTGGATGACTTGTTGACGCACACGGCCAAGATCGGCCCCGAGCTTGACGAGAACTTGCGCGGCGACACCTTCACCCTCGCGAATGAGCCCGAGGAGAATGTGCTCAGTGCCGATGTAGTTGTGGCCAAGTTGAAGCGCTTCACGCAGCGACAACTCGAGCACTTTCTTTGCACGAGGAGTAAAAGGAATGTGACCCGATGGTGACGAGCCCCCTTGACCGATGATTTCTTCCACCTGGGCACGAACGGCCTCGAGAGAGATTCCGAGCGACTCAAGAGCCTTCGCGGCAACGCCTTCACCTTCGTGAATGAGCCCGAGGAGAATGTGCTCTGTTCCGATGTAGGAATGACTGAGCAACCGCGCCTCTTCTTGGGCGAGGACCACCACTCTGCGGGCCCTGTCGGTAAAGCGTTCGAACAAGATGACCACCTTGTTGTTGTGTCCGGCACAATGTTGTGTCGGTGACGTATGCCAAGTGTACCGGCAGGGTTGGGAACAGTCATGTCGTGGTGGCGTAGCCTGACGTGGTGAGCCGGTCCCCACTGCTCGAGTTACCCGGCATGGATGCCGATCGCGCGCGTGTGGAAGACGCCATCCTGCAGGCCGTTCGCACGCCCGACGATTACCTCACGCAGATCGCGTCCCACCTCATTTCCGCTGGCGGTAAGCGTTTGCGCCCTGTCATGACAATGGTCGCATCAGCAGCTGATGACCGTGCCGTGTCTGACGACGCCGTCATGGGTGGTATCGCATGCGAACTGGTGCATTTGGGATCTCTGTACCACGACGATGTCATGGACGAAGCCGATGTGCGTCGTGGCGTGGAAACAGTGAACGCCAAGTGGGGCAATTTGCAGGCAATTCTTGCTGGCGACTTTCTGTTGGCAAAGGCGTCGGAAATTGCAGCGTCTCTTGGAACTGAAGTTGCGGGGTTGCTTGCGCGCACAATTGGTCGTTTGTGCGAGGGACAAATTCTCGAGCTACGTCATACCTACAACGTGGCGCGGCCGATGGATGCATATCTCGCGTCCATCGACGGAAAGACCGCGTCGTTGTACGGAACAGCTGCTCGCATTGGTGGGTTGGTGTCGGGCTTCGACCGCACACACATCGACGCGCTCACAGCATTCGGCGACGCATATGGAATGGTGTTCCAAGTGGTTGATGACATTCTCGATGTCACTGCCACAGACGAACAGCTGGGCAAGCCGGCTGGGCACGACATGGTTGAAGGTGTGTACACCTTGCCCGTCATTCTCACGCTGGCAGCCGGTGGTTCTGCTGCAAGCGAACTGAACGGCATTCTGGGCAAACCGCTCGACCATGCAGAGCGCGAAAAGGTGCTCGACATCGTGCGCAGCAATGGTGGTGTCAAGAAGGCCATCGAACAAGCTCGTTCATTCGTTTCAAAGGCTCATGAAGCCTGTGATGCATTGCCTTCAACCGCGCGAGTTGGCGCCATGCGCGACGCCCCGGTTGCGTTGCTCGACAGCGTCAGCTGAACACCGACGCAGCGGCGAGTCCGCTGAGTGCCGCACCTTCAATGCGCGGCCCATCGAAAGCATCTCCTGCGAGAACAAGTGGCAGATGCGGATGTGACCAACACGGTGCATTGAAAGTGTTTTGTGGTGTGGCGTAGCGCCACTTCTTCACATGTGCCTCGATCATGTCATCGATGGGGAAGTACGCAGTGGCGTGTTCAAGCATCAGTGCAAGTAGTTCAACTTCGCTTTGGTCGTAGTGCTTTGCTGACACACCCGGTTCAACATGAAAAGTCATGCAGGGGGCTGCTGATGTTCCTTTGCGCATGTTGTCGCACACAAAAGAGAAGAAATCATCAGGCGCCTGCAGTGCACCCGACGCACTCACAAATGCTTGTTGCTTCAGGGTGACAAGTAGACACAACGTCGGGTCATAGGCGATGTCGTGGAGATCGCGTGGCAAGTCATCTGCCACCGCACCAAGAAGAGTGATGGTCTGGGGTAACGGAGCAGTGATGATGATTGCGTCAGCAACGTGTTCATCGGTACTTGAATTGCGGAGACGAGAAGTGATTGTCCATTTGAGATTGTGTTCATCGAAGTTAACGGCGGACACGGTGACACCAAGGCGAACATCGAGACCTCCTGCCATGTGTTTTGCAATCGATGTCATGCCATTCACACCCATGTAACGCGGATGTCCGTCGATATCAGCGAATCCGCGACACCATTCGCGTGCCACGCCCTGTGACACCCAATCGTTCACTTCTGCAGCAAACGCATCGCTGCGCACCGTGAAGAACTGTGCACCGTGGTCGGCAACGGCATCTTCGATACGGCGTGTTGCCATGCGGCCACCAACACCAGCACCCTTATCGAGCACGACCACGTCGTGCCCAGCACGCTGCAAGTTGCGCGCCGTCAACAAACCACTGAGACCGGCGCCGATGACGGCGATGTGCATTGGGCGAGCCTGTCAGATGACGTTCAGCACGGCGTCACCGTGCGGCACGAAGGCTGCCTCGGCGCGCTTCAGGAACGACAACAGAATTCGATTGAACGTGGTGGCGTGTTCAATGGTCACACCGTGAGCAGCTCCACTGATGACAACCAGCTCAGCTGTCGGAATGAGGTCGGCAAGTTCTTCCGCATCTCCACGCGGGGTGAGCATGTCTTGGTTTCCCACCACCACGAGAGCAGGGCACGAAATGGTGCCGAGCATCGCTTGCATGTCGTTGTCGTCGGTGCTGACAATTGCTTTGACTTGGCCGGTGAAACCTTCAACGGGGCTGATGAGTCCGAGTGGTCCGAGAATCCCCATCGCTGGCAGCAAACGACGGAATGAGCGGGGCCCGATCATCCAGCGTGCAGCTTCTTTACTCATCGCAGTCAGCCCATCGGTGCGAGCCTTGTCGGCCCAGGTTTGTAGCAACTCTTCGCGCCATGCGTGGTTGCGACAACTCGTGGCCACAAGAGTGAGCGACCGCACGCGATGTGGGTATTTCAAAGCGACAATCTGCGAGATAGCGCCACCCATTGAAAGGCCAACAACATGAGCTGCATCGACCCCTGCTGCGTCAAGCACGGCAACTGCGTCGTCTGCCATCTGTTCGAGAGTGAACTTATGCGTCGGTTTGTCGCTGCGGCCCGATCCGCGATTGTCAAATGCGACCGTGCGGTGGCGCCACGCAAGTGCGGCGCGCTGCAAGTTCCACGAGTTCTTTTCCGCACCAAGTCCCTGAATGAGTAGCACTGGTGCACCGTTGCGTCGGCCTGTCACTTCGTAGTGAAGGCGAATGCCGTCACTCGCGTTGGTGAAGGGCACTAGGCCACCTGCTTCTTTGCGGGTACATGCTCGATACTCGGCCATTCGTACAGGCGCTCAATCACTTCCGATGTGGTGTGGCGCGGAGCGAATCGAAGAAGATGTGCTGCCTCATTGCTTGCTGCCAATCGGCCCTTGTGCAACACCTCAGACACATGATCAGGTATCGGTGCACCAGCGACACCAGACATTGCGCGTGCAGTCCACCACGCAGGACCAATTGTCGGAACGGGTACGCGACGTCCGGCAAGTATCGCGCGGAGAACACTTATCGCGCCATTCGCACAAATGTTTGCGACACCGTGTGCGTGACGAGTTCCGGCCGACACGAATGCATCAGCAGCATCGGTGTCTTCAACCACGCAGAACGCGGGGTTGCCAAGTCCATGGAATGGAACTGCCGGCATGCGCAACACACGTCCGAGCGGACTTGGAACGTGTGGTCCCACCACTGGGGCGAGACGCAACAAGCAGGTGTTCACACCACGAGCAGCATGTAGGGAGTTCGCACGGGCTTCAAGGTCGGCGCACATGTGTCCGTACACAGTGGTTGGCGCAACGTCACTTTCCTCGGTGGCAATGCGTGCGTGTTCCGTGGCCAGTCGGGCGTGAGGTTCCCACACGCCCACATGAACTATGACTTGTGGTTGAAAGTCGACGATGAACTGCGACATCTGGTCGATGTCTCCAGGGAGAATGCGAGTGAATGAGGCGTGACGCAATCGTCGCCGTGGTGGGTCCATGTCGAAGCCGCGAATGTCGCCGACCCACTCTGCTTGTTCGAAGCGAGACGCAATCAATGAGCCGAGCTCGCCACCCATTCCGGTGATGAGAACCTTGCGGGTCTTCACACCCTCAACCTTACGAGCAGTGACCCGGCAGCGGGGGTCAACGAATCTCGTGGACGCGCAGAATCAATTCGCGTGACCAACTGTCGAGCTGACGTCCGCAAATTCGTTCCGTGATTTCGATGGCCTGCGATGGGTCGTCGAGCATTCCACTCCAACGGATGTACCCACCCATGATTCCGACGATGCGATCTCCGACTTCTTCAGCGTGAATCACGATCTTCGAATCGTTATTGATAAGGTCACGCAATTCGGCGTAGAACACGCGCAGCCACGCATCGAGGTCGTCGGCACCGCTGAGCGGTCGGTGGCGGAAGGGCATGTTCAGCTCTTGGTAGGCGTGGAGGTTGTGCGGTGCCGCGATGATGCTGACCACCAGGTCGAAGCGGTTCTCACGCAGCCAGATGATTTCCTCTTGGCGTCGCACACGGCGGTGGTTGTCGCCGTAGCCGCCGGGTCGCTCGCAGATGGCGACCTTGTCTTTGATGATCCAGGTGAAGTTTCGAGGGGTGATTCCGAGGGCCCACTTTCCGCGCAATTTCGGTGGCATTCGTTTCCCTCGTCGTCCTTGTCGTCTGCTGAATCTGGCGTGATGTCGTCACTAGGGCCATACGACCCGTGGCAACACTAGCCAATAGTTGCGAGGTGCAACCGTTGTTTCGACCGACGAACTTCTCGTCCACCGCCCACATCGCAGGCCAAAACGTCGCCTCTGGCGACCGCGAGCACTCGCTCGACCGTGGCCACATCGGGTGGATATGGGTGAGACAGCCATGCGCGCACGGCCCTGCGTGCCAGGGGAAGCGGGGCTTGCGCAAGCGCACGTGCATCAGTGGGGTCGAGACTTGCAGCGAGTTCTTCCAAAAAGTCGTGTTCGTCACGCAACATGTCGGCAGTACGCACGAGCAACGGAACGATGTCACGCTGCGACAAGTCATTCATCAGCGGAACCAATTCACCACGTACTCGATTGCGCAGATACTTCGAATCGGTGTTGGTCTCGTCATCCACGGGCTCGACATCAAGTGCGACACACAACGCACGTGTTTCGGCGCGTCGAAGTGCAAGAAGTGGTCGTCGGTGACCTGGTCGCATCGCAGAGAGACCACGTGTTCCGGCACCGCGAAGCAAGTTGATGAGGACCGTCTCTGCTTGGTCGTCGGCTGTGTGCCCCGTCATCACGTCAGCTGGAAGAACGCCGTATCGCGCGTCACGTGCGCGCGCCTCCAAGTTGGGACCAGGGTCAATATTGACCACATGGACGAGCAATTCGATTCCGAGTTTTTCTGCGACGGGTGCGATGACGTCAACGTCACGGTGCGATTGCGGTCGCAATTGATGATTGACGTGGTGGATGGTCACCTCGAGCCCGTGTGCGTATGCAAGAAACATCAGCGCCATTGAGTCGGCACCGCCAGAAACAGCGAGTGTGACAGGCGTGGTGGGGGCAGGAAATGTGCAGCGAGAGAGGAGTGAGACGAGAAGTGGATGCTCGTCGTGTTCAGCCACGACGGAATTCTCGAATTCCTATTGCTGAGCTGGTGGTTGACGGTGCTTCGGCGGATGCTTCGACCCGGTCACCTTCACCACGTAGCCGACGACAGCTTGCAACACCGCACCGACACCAGCGACGAGAAGAACGAGGCCGAGCCAGAAGTGCCAAGGTTGCGCTGCGAACATGTTGTTTATCGTAGCGAGAGCGACAGCACTAGGGCATATCTTCGGTGAGTTCGTCACCGAAGCAGCCGCGGATCTTGTCCATCAAGCCTTCTGGCATCTCCTCAGCGAGCACTTTTCGCGAGATGACGGTTCGAAGTTCCGCATGAAATTCGAACGCCTGAAGACAGTCGGTACAAGAGCCAAGATGGGTCTGAATCGACTGCAACATGCCATCGGGCAATTCTTTGTCGAGGAACCTCTGAAGTTCTTCGAGTGTCTCGTTGCAATTCGACATGGGTGTTGGCTCCGGTGAAGGGTCTAGCTGGTGGTCGATTGTGTGGTGCCGGCATCGCCCGCAGGGGGTTGAGTCAAGCCACGCCGCACCGCGTACTCGTACAACGACTTGTGCATCGCTTTTCTTCCCCGGGAGAGACGGCTCATGACCGTTCCGATGGGAACATCGAGAATGTCGGCGATTTCCTTGTAGGAGAAGCCTTCGACATCGGCCAAAAGCACCGGCATACGGAACACCTCGGGCAGTTCCTCGAGTGCGGCTCGGATGTCCTCGTCGGGGAATAGGTCCATCATCTGGTCTTCGGCACTTGCCGACATACGGCTTTGGTCGAAAGTGTTCAGGCGTTTGTAGAGGTATAGATCTTCGACTTCTTCGAGTCCTTCCTCTTCGGGACGGCGTTGCTTGGCGCGGTAGTTGTTGATGAAGGTGTTTGTCATGATGCGGAACAACCACGCACGTAAGTTCGTGCCCTCATGGAATGTGGCAAAACTTCTCCATGCTTTCAAGTACGTCTCTTGCACGAGATCTTCAGCATCGGCCCGGTTTCGCGTCATGCGAAGTGCAACGGGGTAGAGGTGCGATGCGTATTGCATCGCTTGTTCGACGAATTCTTCGCGTTGTGCCATGCAGAGCCCTCCTCTCCGTGACGCTTTGTCGGCTGACGCCCGACTAGTCAGCGATGTTAGGTGGACACTTCTTTCAGTGCCGAGTCAATGGATGCCACCAACTTCTCGAGCAAGTGTGCGAGATCTGCACGTTCATCATCGGTGAAGTTCTCAAAAATGACTTTCATCATTTCCATGCGACGAGCACTCACCAAGGTGTGCCGCTCACGTCCTTGTTCCGTCACTGCTACTTGAACAACTCGTCCATCGTCTTTGCCGGTCAGTCGTTCGGCAAGTCCCATGTTGACGAGACGCTGCACCGCACGCGTTGCAGTACTGGGGTCAACACGCAACTTCTCTGCGAGGTCTCCCATGCGCCAAGCCGGTTGCTGCACAAGTAGATCGAGTGTGTCCATTTGCCCAGGCTCGAGCGCGCCTTCTCCGGTTCCGAAGATGTGCTCACGCATATGCGTTGTGGTGGCTGCACGGCGCAGTTCGCGCCACGAGAGGCCCACTCGAGCAATCAGCTCGATGTGATCTTGGTTCGACATGTCGACGGGCGTACGAGTCAATTTCATTACAGGACAATGCTACTTGTGTCTGATTCGACGTTCAGTTCAGGGCACATATGGACATAAGGTCTCTTAATGAGGGAACCTGACAGTGAGAAACC
>JBJTGC010000016.1:0-7711 GCA_046093725.1 Actinomycetota bacterium | reverse complement strand
GTGACGTCCGGATCCGGATCAGAACACAAAATCTGTTCGACGTTGTTTGCAAGCACGCACAATGCGCCATTGCGGACATAAGCAATGATGTCGCCTGCGGGGGAAAGTCGAGCATCAAATATGCCGAACGCAAGAGGGACTGCTCGATGCTCGCCGGTGACGAGATCTATCTCGTACGTGTGACCACCGACAGTCGTTACCGCTTTGGTGACTGCAGCATCGGTGGAGAACGACACCACACCACCGGCGGCCTCACGCATGCGTTCGCGACGACGGTGCTCTTCGGCAGATGTTTGCGAAACGTCGTAGTCGCCACTCGGGTCGAACACGCAACGCTCAATGCCTGTCTCGCTGTCCAACACCCACAATCTGTTGACAGCGTCACTTCCACTCATTGAACGGGCAAAGACGACTCGTTCACCAGACGGTGAGACAACGATGTTGCGGGGCTCGCCGAGTGTAAGGCGTTGTGTGCGGGCATGTTGCCGAGGAAAGGTGTCGCGCGGTGCGGCGGATGAGTTCATGCGAGTCGCAAGACCCCGTCGCGATCCAGAGCGCATGGAAGCCCAATGGGGTCTTCGGTCATCAAGTGCGCAGCTAGCTGAGGGTCTCTGGAGATGCCCCACGCGCGACGGTCATCGGCGAGGAGACACGAAGCGATGAGTTGCTCGGGGTGTCCGTCACGATCGTGCATCACGGTGTACGCCTCAACAATCGCGGAACCCTCGGCTTCGCTGCGTGTCGCGGCTGTGCGCATCGGAAGTGCATCGATCTCGTCTTGTGGGTAGTCATACTTGAAGCCAGTTGTCGGAGGTTGAGTCGAGTACACGCCGAACGCATGCTTCGTCGCAAAACCGCCGTTTGCCCACACCAGCCCCGTTTCGTTCGGGGAGTTGCGCACATCGTTCATCACGGTTGCAATCGAGTGAGAGACATAGTTGTTCCAGGGTCCACCAGCGAATTGGAGACCACCTGTGCGAGTCAACTGTCGGTCGAGCGACAGCCCAAGGGACTTTGCTCCGAGTTGCACGGCCGACGGAAAGCATGAATAGAGATCAACGATGGACACGTCGTCGATGTCGGTGTCTGCCAGCTGAAGAGCTCGCCGACCGGCAATTCGCACTGCCGGCGTTTCATGAAAGTGAAGACGATTCGAAATGAAGAGATGCTCGTGCGCATCCGTTCCTGAATGAACGAACACCCAACGATCTCGAGGAACTGCAAGAGCGGTCGCCTTCTCTGTAGTGCACATTATGAAACCGGCAGCCATGTCGACGTCGTTGTTTGAATTCATGAGCTTTGTGTATGGAAAGCCAATCATGCGATTGTTTGCGCTCGGGGTGATGATGTCGTTGGCGGTGCGAGTCTGTCTTGACCAGGCATGCGGGTTGTTTGCGGCCACCTCACTGAAACGTGACCACAACGTGCCGAGATGCTGCTGATGTTCGGCGATGCTGTGCCCGAGCGATGCTCTGATGGCGGATTCGAAGATGGGATACACCTGAATCGGCATGTAGAGCTTTCGCTCAATTTCTTCGGGTGACACCATCACCAATTCGTCAGTGACTTGCTCGAATGGTTCTTGTGATGTCGGCCAGTCCCACGTGGCTCCGAGTTTCTTGGCACGGCGTTTGCTGCGCGCTGTCTCGCCGCCTGCGATGTACACCATGTCGATGTCACCGCCCTGCATGAGAAGTGCTGCCTTGTTCACCAGCGATTGGGGAGTGTTTCCTCCCATACCGGACAATCCAAATGTGCGCGGACTCACACCGGCATGTCGCGCAACTACTGCGGAGGGGTTGCCATAGTTCCAAGACAGGAGTGCGCAGACCCACAAGGCGTCGGGGTCGGGTAGCGAACTGAGACCAGCATCGCGTCCCGCTAAGTGAAGTGCCTCAGCCATCAGGGTTGCTGGGTCACGAACCTTTGCGAGGTCGTCCTCACGCTGCAGAACCTGTCCGCTTCCGATGAGAACTGGCGTGCGGGGGTCGATTGTCACATGCAAACCCTAGGTGAGTGGCCACTCTCAACTTCGACCGTAAATCGGGCTTACGCACTACGCTCGTCTTGATGTCACGGGTCGCAATCGGTTCAGATCATGCAGGGTTCCCGCTGAAGGAGCACCTCATTCCGTTTCTCCGCGCGGCGGGGCACGTGGTCGAAGATTTTGGAACCAACAGCACCGAGAGTTGCGATTACCCACCAATTTGTGCCGCTGTCGGACGTGCGGTGCGTGATGGCAAGGCAGATGTTGGCATCGTCATGGGTGGCAGCGGTCAAGGCGAACAATTGGCAGCCAACAAGGTGCGCGGCGTTCGTGCCGGGCTTTGCAACGACCTGTACACAGCGAGAATGGCACGCGAGCACAACAACGCAAATGTGCTCAGCATCGGCGCACGTGTCGTGGGCACTGGGCTTGCTGAGGAGATTGTGACCATTTTCTTGTCGACTGCTTTCGAAGGCGGACGGCATGAACGCCGTGTGGCGCAGTTGACTGACATCGAGAACGAGGAGGCTTCACGCTGATGCCATTTCCATCCGACACCAATCCGGACGACCTTGTCTTTGACTTGATCGAGCGTGAGAAGCAGCGACAGGTTTCCGGTCTTCAGCTCATCGCCAGCGAGAACTTCACATCGCCAGCAGTGATGCGCGCCACCGGTTCTGTGCTCACCAACAAGTACTCCGAGGGATACCCGGGAAAGCGCTACTACGGTGGAAATGCCGTCGTCGATGAAATCGAACAGATTGCCATCGACAGGGTGAAGGAACTGTTCGGAGCTGACCATGCGAACGTGCAACCACACAGTGGTGCCAGCGCAAACATGGCGGTGTACCTCGGACTACTGAAGCCCGGCGACACATTGCTCGGGCTGAGCCTCGACCATGGTGGACACCTCACGCACGGTTCACCAGCAAACGCCAGCGGCATTCTCTACAAGTTCGTGCAGTACAAGGTGACTCCGGGTGATGAGCGCATCGACTTCGACGAGATGCGTGCGATGGCCCTCGAGCATCGCCCCAAGATGATCGTTGCGGGCACCACCAGTTACCCGCGTCGTTTGGATCCCGAACCTTTCCGTGCGATCGCCGACGAAGTCGGAGCATTGTTGATGTTCGACATCGCGCACCTTGCTGGTTTGGTGGCTGGAGGAGCTCATCCGAACCCAGTGCCCTTTGCTGACGTGGTCACGTTCACCACTCACAAGACCCTGCGCGGACCACGTGGTGGATGCATCCTCGCCAAGAAAGAACATGCACAGGCCATCGACAAAGCGGTGTTTCCAGGTAGTCAGGGTGGACCTCTAGAACATGTTGTTGCTGCCAAGGCTGTGGCGTTTCACGAGGCGCTGCAACCGTCGTTTAAGGACTACGCACACCAGATTGTGAAGAATGCATCTGCACTTGCATCTGCACTTGCATCACACGGATTCCGTTTGGTGAGCGGTGGTACGGACAACCACCTCATGGTGGTTGATCTTCGTCCGTTCGATGCGGACTGCACAGGTAAAGAGGCACAGCTCGTTCTCGACGAAGCTGGCATCACGTTGAACAAGAACACGGTTCCCAATGATCCACGCAGTCCGTTCGTGACGTCTGGCGTGCGTATCGGAACGCCGAGCGTGACCACCCAAGGTATGAAAGAAGCCGAGATGTCGACAATCGCGGCGTTCATTGCAGAAGCCCTTCGTGGTCGACAAGATGCGGACACACTCGCCGACGTGCGCAAGCGGGTCAGCGAGTTCTGCGCCAAGTTTCCGGCCTACTAGGACCCGTCTCGGGGGCGTACATGAGCCTGTTCGGCGGTTACGTCATCATCTTTCTGCTCGCAGCAGGTACGACTGCTGCGGTCATACCCTTTGTGCTGAAGTTGTCGCGACGACGACATTGGTTGGCACTTCCCGGTGAGAGGACTGTGCACACGGTGCCGACTCCGAACATCGGCGGACTCGCGATGTTGTGTGGTCTTGCCGTTGCATTGATTGTCGCTCGCCAAATGGACCGTTTCGATCGGCTCTTCACTGGCAATAGCGAGCTCGTCGGGGTGTTTATTGCGGCACTCATCATCGCCCTTGTCGGTCTGCGCGATGACGTTCGAGAGGTGAGTGCACCAGGTCGCGTGGCGGCCACCATCGTGTCTGGCCTTGTTCTTGTGTGGTTCGGAGTGACGATGTTCTACTTCCGACTTCCGTTTCTTGGGGTGTTCCAGATTTCAGGTGATTGGGTCCCGATTGTCACAGTTCTCTGGTTGCTCGTCATGACGCAGGCCATCAACTTGATCGACGGACTTGATGGCTTGGCGTCCGGCATCGTTGCGATTGGCTCTGGTGCGTTCTTCATCTACAGCTGGCACCTCAGTGATAACGGTCTTCTCAGTGAACCCAACATCGGCCCACTGATCGCAGTCATCACGTGCGGTGTGTGTATCGGGTTCTTGCCATTCAACTTCAACCCCGCACGCATCTTCATGGGGGACAGTGGTTCGTATCTATTGGGGTTGTTGATGTCGGTGTCAACTTCCGTAGTGGGTGGACGTGCCGACCCGTCAACTCAGGGCTTCAGTGGCCAGACGTATTTCTTCCTTGCCCCACTGTTCATCCCTCTCATCATCCTTGGCGTTCCGATTTTCGACGTGTTGTTCGCAATTGTTCGCCGCGTAAGTCGTGGAACTGGTTTTGCCACCGCTGACAAAGGTCACCTCCATCATCGGCTCATCAACCTCGGACACGGACCACGTCGTGCCGTGGTCATTCTGTGGGCGTGGACATTGCTGTTGTCCGGATTCGTGCTGTACCCGGTGTTCAATCCGTCGGCCAACAGCATCGTGACATTTGGACTATTCGCCATCGTGCTTTTCTTATACACGGTGCTTCACCCAGACCTACGCATTCGACGTGAGCGCATGCGTCGCGATTCTGAAGTGATCGAATCAGAGATGAAGTAACTAGTACATCTCGCCCTCACTGAACCATCACGTCAGTCAGTGACGTTTCACACCTCGCCGCGCAACTTCGGTGAACATCGAAAGCGGATCGACCCCGCGCATGGAACGCCATGAAGGGCGGTAGGAAACGTGACCTGCTGAGACCGAGGAGTGGTCCAACCCGCTTCGTACGGTGTGTGCGGCCATGACGTGGTGGCTCCTCCCGGATCCCCTCGACCGTTAGGTACGTCATTCCACGACGACTGCCGACCGAGCGAGAGACAGGATTTTGAGGATGTGTTCAGGCTGGGGTAGTTTGTTCCCGTTTTCACAAGCCCCACCACCGTGCGACTTCTCCCTGAACCTCCCTCGGCTCGGCCTCACAACGAGTCCATCTCTAACGGCGCCGAACTAGTCGGCGCCGTCGTGGTGTTCTTTCTCATCGGTCTTGGTCTCGACACGTGGCTCGGTACAAAGCCGATTTTCATGATCCTGCTCACGGTGTTCGCCGTCATCGCGCAGTTCGTTCGTATGTACGTGGTGTACACGGCGCGAATGACGTCGCTCGAAAAAAAGCGAGCTGATTCTGCGCGGGGAGCAATGTAATGAGCGAAGAGATGCTCTCGCCAATTGCGATGGCCCAACAGGGTCTTGCGCCCGAGGTGTCCGTGTCTCGTGACATCGTGAAAAGGGGAGCCATTGTCGCCCCAGTCCTCATTCTCATCAATGTCGTCTTTTGGGGCACTGATGGCGCTGCAGGTGGTGCTGTTGCAATCGCCCTCGTTTTGGCGAACTTTGCCCTTTCAGCGTTCCTTATTTCTGCATCAGCACCAATTTCGCTTGGTCTCATGATGGCGGCGACATTGTTCGGCTATCTGATTCGTCTCGGAATCCTGTTCCTCGCTGTCTATCTGTTGAAAGATGTCGAGTGGCTGTCATTGCCAGCCCTGGGGATAACTCTCATCGTTACGCATCTCGGTCTGCTTTTTTGGGAAATGAAATACGTCGCAGCGTCGCTTGCATTTCCTGGTTTACGACCAAATAGGCAAGAATGGAATTCCGTTCCGGGTTCCCAGAGTCATCGAAGGACAGTGTCAAAGTGATTGCGCTCGAGTTTCCACCGATCAATGAAATCTTGCGCTGGAAGGACCTCGTCCCCGGCTTCAACAAGATTTCAATCATTGCAATCCTTGCGGCGGTCATCGCCATCGGTCTGTTCCTTGCGGCAACTCGCCAAGATCACAACAGCGCACCAAAAGGTTCGCGCAACCTCGCTGAAGCAATCGTCGAATTCATTGAGAACGGCGTCGTGATGCAGACGATGTGTCGTGATGGCCTTGGTTGGACACCGTTCTTGTTGTCGTTGTTCTTATTCATCTACTTGTGCAACGTTCCTGGAATCATTCCGTTCTTCCAAATGCCTGCCACCGCGCGTATGGCAATTCCAATGTTCCTCGCATTGCTTGTGTGGGTCGTGTACAACGGCACCGGTATCAAGCACCAAGGTTTCTTTGGGTACTTCAAGAGCACTCTGTTCCCACCAGGAGTTCCCAAGGCTCTCTACATTTTGGTGACACCAATTGAGTTCATCTCGGCGATCATCGTCCGTCCGTTCAGCTTGGCAGTGCGACTCTTCGCCAACATGCTGGCCGGTCACATCCTTCTCGTTACATTCGCCCTTCTTTCGGAAGCTCTCTTTCAGGCGAAGGACAAGGTGCTGATTCCAGTTGGCATCCTTCCGTTCTTCATGTTGATCTTCCTCACCAGTTTCGAAGTTTTGGTCGCCTTCTTGCAGGCGTACATCTTCACGATTCTCACCGCCGTCTACATCGGTGGCGCTGCTCATCCAGAGCACTGAGGATCCACACACAGGTCTCCCAACCAACAAGCACACAGGAGAAAGAAAAATGGAAGCAATTGCACGAATCGCCGCAGCCGCGGCGGCCGACCCCGCAGAAGCCAAGAACACGGCTGCGGCCGCGAGCGCTGGCTATGCGTACGGTCTCGCCGCCATCGGACCTGGCATCGGCATCGGATACCTCGTGGGTAAGGCCGTCGAATCGATGGCTCGCCAGCCGGAAGCAGCCGGCATGGTCCGTACCACGATGTTCCTTGGCATCGCGTTCACCGAAGCGCTCGCGCTCATCGGCTTCGTGGTGTTCATTCTCCTCAAGTTCGCCTGATACTCAGTCGAACCGGGAAAGAACGAAGTAACTAACAAGTGGGAGTCGATCTCCGCGAGAGCGGAGTGCAGGAGTTGACATGCTGAGAGCAGTCGTCACCCAATCGGGTGGTCATGTGACGGGGGTACGCCTCGTCAGCGCCGACGTCTCGGTGGTACCCGCCGCTGAAGGCGAGGCCACCGAAGTTGAAGGCACGGGACCGATCCCGATTGCGACGGAAACGAAAGAGTTGGCGTGGGGAGCAGGATCGTTCCTCGTTCTGCTCATCGTCATGCGGGTCTTCCTCTTCCCGCGCCTCAAGAAGGGCATGGATCAGCGTTACGCGAATATCCGTGCCGACATTGAAGGAGCAGATGCAGTGAAGGCAGCAGCACGAAACGACGTCGCCGAGTACGAGAAGGCGCTTGCCGCCGTTCGAGTAGAGGCCGCAGCAAAGATCGACGCAACGCGAGCAAAGCTCGACGCCGAACGTGCAGAGAAGCTGCGCGAAGTCAATGCTCGAATTGCTACGCGTCGTAACGACGCTGAGGCCCAGGCTCAAGCTGCTCGTGCAGCAGCGCGTAGCCAAATCTCGGCCGCTGTCGGAACGGTCGCTACCAAAGCA
>JBJTGC010000015.1:0-6385 GCA_046093725.1 Actinomycetota bacterium | reverse complement strand
GAACGTGGTGCTCAGCCATGATCCCTGGAAGCGATATCGATTGCACCCCGATCATCGCAATGCCGGTCTCATCGTGTGTGACGCCATCGTCGCGGCCCGCGATCCACACTTCCTTCGCCACCATATGGAAGAGCACTCCGTGGCACACCACCGGCCAGATGCCCTGCTCTTATGGGAAGCAGACGAACCGAATCATGTTGAAGATGTGTCGAAATGGGTGGACATCAAACTCGCAGCCCTTGAGGCCCACGAGAGCCAATTTGAATCAACGATGAGGACGACCCCCGATGGCGATCTGACGGAGTTTCGAAACCGCATGAGCGACCGTCTGGCCGCCCTCGGCTCACCTCATGGCCTGGCAGCGGCCGAGATCTTTCATCTCATCGACAAACTCTGATATCGCCTGACATACGGCTCAAGACCTGTCCGGGAATAGCGAAAGCGGGGGGCGAACCCCCCGCTTTCTGACACTTCCGAACCGATTGGTTTGGTTTTTTGAAGCTGAAGAAAGAGCTCAGCTCTTCTTCGCAGCTGCTTTCTTGCGGGGCTTCTTAGCAGGAGCAGCCTGCTTGGCTGCTGCCTTCTTGGGGCGCTTCTTAGCAGGAGCAGCCTTCTTGGCTGCTGCCTTCTTGCGACGCTTTGCAGGAGCCTTCTTCGCTGCTGCCTTCTTCTTGCCTGCGGCCTTCTTACGGGTCGCCTTCTTCTTTGCTGCCACTTGAGTTTCCTCTCGTTAGGTAAGTGTTTACTTACGGTTTGGGTTCAGCTCAGCTTTGAGCGTTGAGCTCGCTGAGAACTTCATCGCAGTGGATGCAGGAACCACAACTGTCGCACCCGTTTGTGGGTTACGACCTGTGCGCTCCTTACGACGTGTCGTGCTGAACGAGCCGAAGCCCGGCCATGCGACTTTGTCGCCCTTCTTTGTAGAAGCCACTACAAGTTCGAAGAATGCAGCAATTGTTCGTTCGGCATCTGCCTTGGAAATGTCTGCTTTCTTCGCAACCTCTTCGATGAGCTCTGCTTTTGTCATTGTTGGATGTCCCCTTCGGAATCGGAGTGCTTCGTATATCTGAACGGGTCTGGCAAGGAATTGCAAGCATTTGACTAGTTGCAAGTGCAACTAACCGGTCAAACGGAAGTTGTCCACAGATGAAGAGAAGCGCGAACAAACACGCTTCCTCACATGTATGCGAGTGAGTGATCGCTTCACAGACGCCGACGATCACCCTTCGTGACCTTGCACTCCCTTGATTAATGGACCCTCGCAAACCCTTGTGCTGCAACGGTTTGCGAGACTCTTGTGATTGGCACGGTGTGACGTTCATGAAGCATTAATGCACGCTGACACAGGTGCCTCGCGTCACTTCAAATCCTCGGATTCATTCCTTCTCCTGCCGAACTGCACCACAAAATCTGACCATGTCGGCGCCCCAAAAAAATTTCGAAAAAAATCTGAAAATTGCCGGTCACAGACCCTCACTCGGACAGTTTTGTGCGAAATTGTCGACCGCACCGGACCCGCAATCGAGCAGACCTGCGATTGAACTGTCACCACGCCCGCTGAGCATCCACCACTTGCGCGTCGAGAACGACAACGATATGCAACGTTGAGTACGCGACGTCGTTCTGAAACAAAAGGCCTGCGATGACGGACACCGTCTCGCCCTCTTCACACGATCATCCCCCTGTCGCCCCTGGAACTTTGCAACGCGTTCGTGTTGTCATTGATACGTCAGTTCTCATTGCTGATCCGTCGAGCTTGATGTGTTTTCCAAACAGTGAAGTAGTTATTCCACTGACGGTTATCGAAGAACTCGACGGATTGAAAACTCGCGCGGACGATGTCGGTCGCGCAGCCAGAACGGCCCTGCGCACCATCGAAGATTTGCGTCGCAAGGCCGGCGGCGCGATTCACCAACCTGTTCCCCTCACTGACGAAATCGACGGGGGTACGGTCCATATTGAGGTCAATGGCATCCAGCGCCACCGCCTCATAGAAAACGGCCTGGACCCCGAAATCCCCGACAACCGCATCATTGGCGCCGCCCTGGGGCAGGCCGACCATGCGCCCACCAAGGTGGTGTCGAACGATGCAGGTCTGCGCATCAAGGCTGCCCATCTAGGCCTTGACGCAGAAGAGCACCAGCCAGTCGGCCGCTCACGAGCCACTCGACCCGTCGGCTGGTTCACCATTGACACCTCCTCAGCTGTCATCGACGAGCTGTACGCCAAAGGCTCTGCAGGTGACCACGGAGATGCGCGACTCGATGCAATGCACGAAAACGAATTCGCTGTTCTGCGCGCTGGTTCACAGTCGGCGTTGGCCCGTCGCCACCACGGTGAACTCGTGCTGCTTCATGCTGGCTCACCTGAAGCCTGGGGACTTCGAGCACGTTCTAAGGAGCAACGATTCGCTCTCGAATTGTTGCTGGATCCAGACATCAGCATCGTCGCACTCGATGGTCGTGCCGGAACTGGCAAGACGGTCATGGCGATTGCAGCCGGGCTTGAACAAGTGGTCGAACAACGCAGTTACGAAAAACTTGCGGTGTATAGACCGCTCGTTCCCGTCGGCCGCGCCGAAGTTGGTTTCTTGCCTGGAGGCCTCGACGAAAAACTTGATCCATGGATGTCCGCAATCCATGATGCGATAGTTGCGCTCACCGACCAACGCTCTTCTCACGACGCTCGGCGTATGATTGACGATCTCATCGCACGAGGGCAACTCTCTCTCGAATCTGTCACCTTCTTGCGTGGTCGTTCATTGCATCGACAGATTGTGGTGGTTGACGAAGCTCAGAACCTTGAGCCCACGACACTGAAGACGATCCTCACTCGTATCGGCGAAGGCACCAAAGTGATCTTCACCGGCGATACAAGCCAGATCGATGCGCCTTACATGGGCGAATCAAACAACGCTCTCGCTGTGCTCATTCAGGCGTTTGCCAACCAGACCTGTTTTGGTCATGTCACCCTCACGGCCTGTGAACGCAGTGAGGTGGCCAGCCTGGCCGCCGAACTTCTGTAGGGCAGTTTTTCTCCCCGGTTCGGGTCGCGGCGCCAGTCGCTCGAAGTCTCGTACGCCAAAATCACCAAACCCTTACACCGCAACGGTTCTAGCCCATTTTCAGTTTTAGTGTTAAATGACTTGACTTCTTCCTTACCCGTCGGTACTGTTCTCTTACATGAGCGGTGCGGGGTCACTCCCTCCCGGCCCCCACCGCCATTTTCTCTACGACAAGGAAGTACCCACATGAGCGTGATGGACCGGCCAGCCGAAATCATCCTCTCGGATCTCGACGTCGTCGCCGCGCCTGGCGAGTGGACCGACCAAGCGGTCTGCAAAGGAAAAACTCACCTGTTCTTCCCCCCTCGCGCAGAGCGCCCGCAAGCTCGTGCGCGCCGTGAAGCTCGCGCCAAGCAACTCTGCGGCAACTGCCCCGTCGCCGCCGACTGTCGTGAATTTGCTCGCACAAACCACGAGTACGGGTTCTGGGGTGGCGAGTCTGAAGAAGAGCGTCACCTCGCTGGCTTCACGGTGGCAGCACCCATTGGTGTGCGAGCACGTTTGCCACGATCAGCCTGATTAGTTCGCACGCAGTGCGCGTGCACCCTTAACTGCTGAGGCACCCCTCATCTACGGTGGTCTGCATGACATCGGAGATCACACACAGCAACGTCACCACTGATGAGTTGCCCTTTTCTTGTGTGGTTGTCGACCTAGAAACAACTGGTCTCGATCCAGCAACATGTCGCGTCATTCAAATGGCTGCATTGGTTGTTGAACCGAACGGCCATGTGTCGCGAACATTCTCCACCGTCGTCAGACCAGAAAATCCGTCAGAGTACGAACACGGAGCCGAGCACATCCACGGCATATCGGCCAACGACGTCAGTCACGGAATGTCTCTCTCTGAAGCTTTCAATCATCTCTTGTCCCTCTTGCCTCTTGGCGTTTTCGCCGGCCACAACGCATCGTTTGACCTCGGCTTTCTCCACGCAGAAGCTGCTCGGCTGGGTCTCACCTTTCCTGTTGTCCAACACATCGACACACTGGCGGTCTCCCGCCGTTCAGACCCCGAGAAGCTCCGGTCACATCGGCTGAGTGAGTTGTGTGTACATCACAACATCGTGCTCGATGGCGCCCACACAGCACTTGGTGACGCAACAGCCACTGCACGATTGCTGTCGGCACTGTTGCGCGAGGCCGACATCTCGTCTGTTGATCAGTTGCCGCTTGTGCTGTCGGAGTACCGCGCCAAAACGGCCTGAGCTGCATCGGCGTGTGCTGTTTGCAGGTGTGCAGGCGCAAGTACCGCTACGCCCGAACCCGCCCGCAGCATCAAACGATGCAGCCAATGCGTACTCGTGATCACCATGTCGATGTCGACAGAACCATCAGATCGTTCCGCCACAACTGTGCAGGGATAAGTTTCTTCCACCCATCTCGCCGACGCAGCGACGCGAAGTGACACGGTTTCAAGGCCCTCTGCCCCATCGAACCACTTCGGTACCGCCAAAGTGACATCAGCAAGTGGCACTCGCCCCCCTGTGTGCTCGACCGCGCTGATGCGATCGATACGAAAATGCCTTTCATCGTTGCGCAGTTCGTCGTCAGCCGTGACATACCAATGGCCACTGTCACTGAATACTGCTCGAGGTGTTATGACGCGCACTGTGGTTTCATTTCGCGACGGAGTCCAATAGGTGATGCGCAGTTTTTCGCCCTCAGCACACGCAACACCAACTTCATCAAGAAATGGTGGTCGCTCCACCTGCACATCGACGAGGTTCTCACCAAGTGTCGAGCGCAGCTTCGTGAGCGCCGACCTCAATTCGGTCTCATTTTCCATTCCAGGAAGTTCAAGTGCTGCATCAGCAAGCACACTAAGACCGAATGCCTCAGTGGGAGTTAGGGCGAGGCGATGCCCGAAATGTCCTTTGCGAGTTGCCACGATGGTGTCGCGGTAGATGTCGATGTTGGGCAGTTGCTCAGCTGTGTACGGAGGCGCTCCACAAAAATTCGCGATCGACAAGTCCTCGATGAGTTCGTCACGGTCAACGTTGAATTGCGCCGCCATCTCATCGATACCGACCTCGCGACGGTTAAGTAGCCACGGCAACATCACGAGAAGGCCGCGTACGCGATCTGCTCCACTACGGGGCCCACGCTTCTTAACCATTAGGATGCGGCCTTCTTGACGTCGTGCAACCACGAAATGACCTCGGTACGGAGTGAAGCGGGAGCGAGTACCTCGGCTCGGTCGACCATAGCGAACAACCACGTGCGAAATGCCGGACGGTGGCCACATGGGACACGAACGGTGATGGAACCATCCGGATGATGCTCTGTGATGTCATCTGCAGACACTTCGCGTGACACCACTGGCGCGAGGGTGGCATCAATACGAACAAGTGCGGTTTCATCTGAGGGTTCGAAAGTTTTCGGATCGGATGGCAGCGCTTCGCTCGCTGAGAAGTTTGTGGGACGCTCGAAGGTTTCTTTCGTGAGAACAGTGATTGCCGATGAGATGCGGTCGACTCGGTAATTGGCAACCGAATCGCGCGCAGTGTCGTGAGCAGAGACGTACCAGAAGCCATTGCGAGCCTGCAGGCAGTACGGATGTACACGGCGTTTCTTGCCGTGGTATTCGAATTCGACCGGATGGCACTCTTTCGTGGCGAGCCACAGTTCGGGCAGTTTTTCTGAATCGGCTGGAACATGCGCAACCGTAGGCATCGGCGGGTCGACAAGTTCACCACCGAGACGCAGTACTGCCTGCCTTCCCCAGGCCTGTTCGATTTGCACCATCGCTGCCGCGAACTGAAGTGCGCGCAATTCATCTGGCGTGATGTCAATGTAGAGGTCGCCGTAACCCTTCTTGTCGATGAAGTACGCCGCACGTCCGGCATCGTCGCCACCGAGTGTGACCATTGCGATTGGCACTCCCATATTGCGCAGATCTGATTTGTCACGCTCGAACGTTGTTCGACGAGATGGTCCATCGGGATATTGCCCACGCATCTTTTCGCAAATTTCATCGAGCGTGAGGGGACGCGATGTGTTGCTGAGCAGCACCAACAAATTGAGCATGCGCTCTGCTTTGCTGTCTTTGGCATCGACGTTCTCTACGTCTCCCCTGTCATCCACGGGACGCAGGATAGGTGCCTCAGAGGTTGTCGCGCATCCACATTCCGGCGATTTCACACGCCTTGGAAAATGAGGCTGATAACCCTGTCACACCCTCGGCTGGGTCGAGGAGAGGGATGTTTCGCGACGCGACGACTTTGCCGTGTTCCACTCCGAACTGGTCGAAACTATTCACTCCCCACAGCCACCCTTGAACGGCAGTGCTGTGCTCGTACATCGCAATCAACATGCCCAACA
>JBJTGC010000014.1:0-4743 GCA_046093725.1 Actinomycetota bacterium | reverse complement strand
CTGCATGGATTGTGGCATTCCTTTCTGCAACAACGGTTGTCCGCTTGGCAACCTCATTCCGGACTGGAACGACTTGGTGTATCTCGAACACTGGCGAGATGCCATCGACCGATTGCACGCCACGAACAACTTTCCAGAGTTCACCGGACGTTTGTGTCCGGCGCCATGTGAAGCGGCATGTGTGCTCGGCATCAATCAAGATCCTGTGTCCATTAAGCAAGTTGAAGTCACCATTGTCGACACAGCGTGGGACAACGGTTGGATCGAACCGCAGATTGCACGCACGAAGACGGGCAAACGAGTGGCGGTGATCGGCAGCGGACCAGCGGGTCTTGCTGTCGCGCAACCGTTAACTCGTGCAGGTCATGATGTCGTTGTTCTAGAGCGCTCTGATCGCATCGGCGGATTGCTGCGTTATGGCATTCCCGAATTCAAAATGGAGAAGCGTCACATCGAGCGTCGGCTCGACCAGATGCGCCAGGAAGGCACCGAGTTCCGCACTAACGCTGAAGTCGGGGTCACGGTCGACATGGAAGTACTGCGGGCATCACACGATGCAGTCGTGCTCGCGTGCGGGGCAACAGCATGGCGAGACCTCGATATTCCGGGCAGAAAACTTCGTGGCATCCACCAGGCCATGGAGTACCTACCCATCGCGAACAAGGTGCAAGAAGGCGACTTCACCAACCCCGCCATCTCTGCAGAGGGGAAGCACGTCATCATCATCGGTGGCGGCGACACCGGCGCTGATTGTCTCGGTACCGCGCATCGACAAGGTGCGCTCAGCGTGACACAGCTCGAAATCATGCCGCGGCCACCGGAAGAGCGAGCGGAGTCGAATCCGTGGCCGCAGTGGAGTCTTGTGTACCGAGTGTCATCGGCGCATGAAGAAGGTGGCGATCGCCTCTTCAGTGTGAACACCGAACGATTCATCGATGACGGTAACGGCAACGTGAAAGCCCTGTTGTTGCACGAAGTTGAATTCGTCAACGGAAAATTCGAAAAGATCGCAGGCAGCGAACGTGAGTTGCCAGCCGACCTCGTGTTTCTCGCACTCGGATTCGTGGGACCCGAGAAAGGTTCTTGGCTCGACGAGCTCGGGGTTGCGCTCGATGAGCGCGGCAACGTGAAACGTGATGACGACTACATGTCGAGCGTTCCAGGAGTGTTCGTTGCGGGCGACATGGGTCGTGGTCAGAGTCTGATTGTGTGGGCCATCGCAGAAGGAAGGGCGTGCGCGGCCGGTGTCGATGGCTACCTGATGGGATCAACGTCACTGCCTCGGCCGATAGCACCAACTGCACGGCCATTGGCCTGATACAACAGCACGGCCGTTGGCCTGACTCAATTGGTCTGACACGAATTGTCGGGCGATAGCCCCTACTCTTGGTGCTCGTGCCGACAACCCACCGTCGACTGCAACGTGCGGTCAATGTCGCCTTACCTGCGGCGTTCGTCATTGCTCTCGCAGGCGCAATCTCAGCCTGCGGTGGCGACACTCTTGGTGTTGCAACAACCGTCGTGCCGGTGCAGCCCACCGACTTCGCCACCATTCCACCTGTGTCAAGCACCGCGCCCGGTTCCACCACGACATTGCCACCGAATGCAGTCGGCTCTGAGCAGACCTACACGGTGCAAGCCGGTGACTCACCGATTGCGGTAGCCAACAAGTACGGCATTTCAGTTACTACCTTGCTCGCGTACAACGGATGGGTGAGCACTGCGCAGTTTCCGTATCCGGGGGAGACCATTCGCATTCCACCGCAAGCAGTGGCAACGGTTCCGCAGGTCGTTGACCCGGCAACTGGCGCGACGACTGCTGGCACCTCGGCCCCAGACCCCGCGCTTGCAGGTTGTGGCACGCGTCCGGCTGGCTCGTACACGGTGCAGCCGAACGACTCAATCTTCAAGATTCGCAAGAAGTTCTGCGTGTCAACGAATGCACTTCTGGCAGCCAACAATTGGAGCGACATCGGCACGGTGGTGTTGCTTATCGGCGACGTCATCAACATTCCGGCCGCCGGCCAGTGATCGTCGCCGCGTTCAGCGGTCAGTGTTGCGACGTTTGCGCGAGTGACGCTCGATAGCGAGCTTCACCAACGTGTCAACGAGCTGCGGGTATGACACACCGGTGGCTTGCCAAAGTTTTGGGTACATCGAAATGGGGGTGAACCCCGGAATCGTGTTGATCTCGTTGCACAGAAAACCTCGACCATTTTCTTCGTAGAAGAAGTCGACGCGCGCCATTCCCTCGCAACGCAGTGCAGCGAATGCGCGCACTGCAAGGCGCCGAACTTCTTCTGATGCCTCCGCATCGAGATGTGCAGGTACTTCAAGTCGCGCACCGTCAATGATGTATTTGTCTTCGTAGTCGTAGAACTCACGCGAGGGAATGATCTCGCCGGCAACAGATGCTTCTGGTCGAAGATTGCCAAGCACCGCCACTTCTATTTCGCGGCCGTGTGCTGCTTCCTCAAACACGATCCATTCGTCGTATGTCGCCGCCTTGGCGACCGCCTCGCGCACCTCTTCGTGAGACTTCGCTTTGCTGACACCGATTGACGACCCCATGTTGGCTGGCTTCACGAAGAGGGGGAGACCCAGAAAATCGATGGCCTCGTCGATGGTGCGAGGGGTGATGGCATCAATGTGGAAAGTGCGCCACTCAACTTGGGGAATTCCATGCTGCGCGAGGATCACTTTGGCAATTCCCTTGTCCATCGCTGCCGCAGAAGCAAGTACACCGCTGCCCACATACGGAACGTCGAGAACTTCAAGCAGGCCTTGAATGGTGCCGTCTTCGCCGAGTGGTCCATGCAGAAGTGGGAGGACCACGACAGGGCCAGTTGCTGCAGTTGTCGCGATGACTGAACTGGAAGTGCTCGCACCGCCAACGGTGAGTTCGGCCGGTAAACCGTGTGCACCCGCATCGAGCAGCGCCACCAATGACTCATCAATGGTCCATTCGCCGTCGCGAGAGATGCCCACTGGCACCACTCGAAACGCCGAGTGATCGACTGCGCGAAGAACGTGTGCCGCAGTCACTCGACTTACATCGTGTTCAGCAGAACGACCGCCGTACAACACCACGAGTGTCGTGCGCATGTCGGTGGACGCCATTTCCAAGACGGTACTCCCCGCTAGGGTCGTTACCATGCGTTTCAGGGCGGCAGATGTCGCACATACGCTGAATGCCTCACTTTCAGGTCTGCGTTCGGAATGGGACAACGTCGTGTGTGATGGCGTGTCGTATGACTCACGCACGCTCACGCCAGGACAAATGTTCGTCGCAGTGCGTGGAGATCGTGACGGACATGAATACATCGCGGACGCTCTGTCTCGCGGTGCATCGGTGGCCTTGGTGGACCACCGAGTCGATGTGAATGTTCCGCAGATTGTCGTGCACGACACGATTGCTGCGTTGGGCACTCTCGCAACGCACTCTCGCCACCACGGTTTTCCGAAGCTTCACGATCGGGTTGTCGGAATCACTGGGTCAGTGGGAAAGACGTCAATGAAAGACCTCGTTCGTTCTGCCCTTGCTGCACATCATCCGGTTGTTTCTGCAAGTTCCAAGAGTCTGAACAACGACATTGGTTTGCCGGCGACCATCCTCAATGCGCCAGCAGACACCGATGTTCTGGTGCTTGAGATGGGAATGCGTGGCTTCCACGAGATCGAGCGACTATGTGACGTGGCGCATCCGACAGTCGGCGTCATCACGAAAATCGGTCATGCTCACACCGCGAGGGTGGGAGGCATCGAAGGAGTCGTGCGCGCCAAAGCCGAGTTGTTCGACAGTCTCCCGGCTGATGGTGTCGCCATAGTGAACTTGGACGACCCTTACGCGCACAATCTGATGCGTCATGCGAACTGTCGCATCCGCACAGTCGGCTTCGATGCATCTGCCGATGTGCACGGGCACGTCACCGCTGTCGACAGTGCGGGCCGAGTGAACATGCGTGTGCGGTGTGACGGAATGTCTGCCGACCTAGCAGTGCCAGTGCCTGGGGTACACATGGCAACGAATGCGCTCGGGGCAGTAGCAGTCGCCACCAGTTTGGGTGTGCCGTTTCATACTGCGCTTCACGGCATTGCCGAGGCGCACTTGTCAAGCGACCGTATGCAGTGGCAAGTGACGCAATCAGGTGCGCGACTGCTGAATGACGCGTACAACGCGAATCCGACCTCCACTGAGGCTGCCATTCGAACTCTTGCCGACGTTCCCGCAAGACGTCGACTTGCTGTCTTGGGCGTGATGGCAGAACTAGAAGATGCAGAGAACCATCACAAGAACATTGCTTCGATTGCAACTGAAGTTGGTATCGAGGTCATCGCAGTTGACACGTTGTTGTACGGGGTGCCGGCATGTTCACTTCAAGATGCAATCGCCAGACTGAGTTCGCTAGGTGACGACTGTGTGATCTTGGTAAAGGGCTCGCGAGTTGCGGGGCTAGAGCGACTGGTGCGTCAGTTGACCTGACGAGCCTTTTCCAACCGGGTGATGTCACACCAACGGAAGAGCACAAAAGCCCAGACACTTCCTGCAACGAGCACGATGCGAGGTCCGATGGCATCAACAGGGCCGAACACACTCGAGCTGATTGGCACGACGCCCCCAAAAGCCATGTACCAGAGCGCAATGACTCGCGCCCGGATCGCATGGTCCAGTCGCGCTTGCAACACAGTGAAAAGTGATGTGGTTGTCACGAAGTAGAAAAAGCCAAGGATGAAGCCGGTGGT
>JBJTGC010000013.1:0-5535 GCA_046093725.1 Actinomycetota bacterium | reverse complement strand
TGCCAATGCTGATCCGAGCGACGCCGACTACAAGGCGATCGCTGGCACATCAGTGAGTGGTCAAAGATCAGATTCGATCATGGTGCTGCGGCATGACAAGGCCGACGGTTCAGCAAGCATCCTTTCGGTGCCGCGCGACTTGTGGGTGAAGATCGGTGACGGCAGCAAAGCGCAGCGAGTGAACACTGCGTTTTCGCAAGGACCTGAAGTGTTGGTCCGCACAATTCAGCGCAATCTGAACATCCCAGTGCATCACTACTTGGAAGTCGACTTCGTCGGTTTCAAGGACATCGTCGACTCGATTGGTGGCGTGCTCGTGTGCCTCCCAGGTCCGGCACGCGACAAGTATTCGGGTCTGTACATCCCTCGCGGTGGCTGCAATGTGTTGAATGGCCAGAAGGCGCTTGCTTATGCCCGTAGTCGCCACTTCCAACTGAAAATTGACGGCGATTGGAAGCTCGATGGTTCGTCAGATCACGGTCGTACCGCGCGTCAAAGGGACTTCATCTCCTCGCTCATCACCTCAGCGGTCAAACACGTTGCCAAGCATCCACTCGCCGCGGGTGATGTGCTGGCTGGTTTCGCATCGGAACTGAGCGCAGACCCGGCGCTCGACATGGCCGACATGATCAAGAAGTTGCGACCCGTTGCTGACTCTGGTGCAAAGTCCTACGCGTTGTCCACGACAGGCGACAATGTCGGCGGTGCTTCAGTGCTGCGCCTCACGCAAGAGTCAGATGCCGTGCTTGCTTACTTCGCCGGAACGGGACCGATTCCGGCCTGATAGCGCTGTGCGACCTGCTCTGTTGTGAGCGGCTTGCACACCAAGTTCCCTTGCAGTTGGTCGCAACCAAGCACCTTCAGGCGTTGCAGCTGATCGTCGGTGCTGACCCATTCTGCGATGACAGTGAGATCAAGCGAGTGCGCAAGCTGAATGAGTGACCGAACTATGGGGTCGTCGCCGCCGTCGCTACGTCCGACATCGCGCACGACGGTTCCGTCGAGCTTTAGGCAGTCAGCAGGAAATGCTCGTAGGGCTGACAACGACGAGTAGCCAGCACCAAAGTCGTCAACTGCGATGCGCACGCCATGGCGTTTGAGAGCGGTGATGCTGCGAAGAATCGCTGGATTGTTGTCGACAAGCGATGCCTCAGAGGTTTCGACAACCAATTGTGCACAGTCAAGGCCAACTTCACGAAGAATCGTGATGGTGCGATCAACGAATGTCGTGTCGGCAAGTTGTCGGCGTGTCGCATTGACATGGAGGGCAGTCTGTTTGCTCACCATGCCCGAGTCGATCCACGAGCAAAGACTCGTGCCGGCAGCACCGAGTACCCAATCGCCGATAGGGCCAATGAGACCAGATTCATCGGCCAACTCAAGAAAGTCAGCAGGGCTAAGTTCGCCACGAGTGGGATGCGCCCAGCGAAGCAATGCTTCAAACGCCACCGTATGTCGCGCCTGAGCATGTTCAATCGGCTGGTACATCACGAAGAATTGATCTGCAGCGAGTGCTTGTTCAAGTTGACCTGCAAGAACCACGCGCTCACGTGCAGCACGGTGCATGTCGTCGCTGTACAACTCGCTTCGACCGCGGCCGCGTTGTTTGGCGCGGTACATCGCTGTGTCGGCGCAGCGCAACAACGTGACTGCGAGATCCTCGGGTGCTTCTTGCGAGAGTTGCTCGCTGGTCGACATGGCTACGCCCACGCTGGCTCCGGAGTCGATTTCAACACCTTGAAGCACGAGTGGGCCAGTGATTGAGTGACGGATGCGCTCGGCGACGTCCATGGCGACGTGCTCGTCGAGCAGACCCTCGCACAGGACCACGAACTCGTCTCCACCAATACGTGCCACAAGATCACTTGGTCGAGTGGCAGCCATTAGGCGCTTGGCGATTGACACAATCAGTTGGTCTCCAACGACGTGTCCGATGGTGTCGTTGACATGTTTCAACTTGTCGAGGTCAATGAAGAGCACAGTGACCTGATTCTTTGTGGTCTTGCTGCGCTCAAGTGCTTCAGCAGTCTTGCGCAAGAAAAGCACACGATTCGGAAGACCAGTGAGGGCGTCGTGGGTTGCGAGTCGACCAAGTTCTCGTTGTTGGTTGCGCTCGTCGGTGATGTCTCGAGCGATGGTTGACCAATGGTCGAGGACTCCTTCGCGCGTACGGACAGCTTGCACGACCACGGCGAGTGTGCGCGAGAGTCCTTCTGGCGAACGGAACGCGACTTCTCCTTCCCAGCGTCCTTGCGGTGCGCCACCGGCATCAGGTGAGATGACGTCGCGTGGCAGTTGGTCTCTCACGGCCTGCATGAAGGTACGGGCGGCTATGTCGTTTCCTGTGTCGCTGTGTTCTTCAATGCCAAGCATGGTGCGAGCAATGTCATTGCAGAAAGTCATCGCGCCGACTCTGTCGAACACCACGATGGCGTCACCAGATGCATCAAGAAGACCGACAAGTTGATCTGACAGTCGACGTTGCTCGACCGCTGTCGTGCAGTCGAGCGCAGTGCCGACGTACCCAGTGATGTCGCCACCATCTCGAATTGGTTGCGTGGCGACTTGCACCCACATCGTCTCGCCGTTTGGTGTGCCTACTCGAAACTCGACAACGAACGGCGCAGATGCTTCTCTCGCTAGTTTCCACGCCCGTTCGCATGCTTGACGTTCATGGGGTTGGGCGTTCACCCACGGTGCAGTTCCCGGCACGACCGCTGCGCCACCAAGAACGAGCGATCGAAATGCATCGTTGCCACTGCGAAGACGACAGTCAATATCAGTCTCGAAGATGCCAATCGGCAGGGCAGAGGCTGATGTGTCGATGGCTTCAGTTTCGCAGGTTCCCCACGCTGGGCGGTGGAATGACTTCGCTCGGTGACAGATGCCCGCTGTTCTCTACGCGCCCTTGGCGACGAACTCGGTGCTCGTGGCATCAAGCGCTGCGCTCTCCATCGCAGCCAACACGGTCGTTGCGTCATCGCCCGTTCCCGCTTCGATCACCTGGTCAAGGGCGTACAACGTGAGCAGGTACGAGGTTCCCTCAACAGAGTCGGGGCAGGGAGCGGTGTAGCCAATCTCGCCACGGGAGTTCTTCGCCACGACCGCTGTCGCTGGGAGCGGTTCACCTTCTGCGATGCCGGTGAGCGTGGGTTCAAGATTGGTGACGACCCACAAGACATTGTCTGGGTCATCAGATTCGCTTAGTACGAATCCGAGAGATTTTGCTCCGGTGCCAATGCCGGCCCATGACAGAGCTGGAGTCACGCCGCTTCCGGCACAGGTGTGCTTGGCCGCAATCACGCCGCCCTCTTCCCAGGATCCTGAGACGGACAAGAACGTCGCGGGCTCGGTCACCGCATCCTGGGTTGGGTCGACTGTGGTGGCAACGGTGGTTTGCGTGATGGTGTCTGTCTGGTCATCGCGCGGAGGAGACATGTCGCGACCATCGTTGGTGGAGCAACCTACGAGCACGATAGCCATAGTCGCGAGAAGTGTGACTCTCGTGATTCGAGAACGCATAGTTGGGCGACATGTCACATACTCAGCCTAATGATTGATGTGTCATGACGGGCCGTCGGCAAGCACGTCTCACTAGCATGACGATGATGTCGACGCGAGACGTTTCTCCACAGGACACATCGCGGTTATCGCTGCTCGCAGTGCATGCACACCCCGATGACGAGGCTTCAAAGGGTGCCCCGACCGTCGCTATGTACGCAGCGCAGGGCGTTCACACCGTGCTCGTGTGCTGCACGGGTGGCGAAGAGGGCGACTTGCAGAACCCTTCGCTTCGTGAACCCGGACAGCCGTTTCATGGTCTCTCGCCAGAAGAAGAACGCCAAGTAATGGCTGATCTTCGACCGCAGGAATTGAAACTCGCAACGGACATCATTGGCTACCACTCCGTACACATGTTGGGGTATCGCGACAGCGGTATGGCCGGTTCAGATTCGAACAACAATCCTGCGTGTTTTCACATGGCCGATCTCGACGAGGCAACCGAGCGTCTGGTGCGCATCATTCGAGCAGAGAAGCCACATGTCATCCTCACCTACAATGACGACCAGTCTGGTTATCCGCATCCCGACCACCTTCGTGTCCACGATGTGAGTGTTCTCGCATTCCAGCGTGCGGGTGATCCGTTTTGGTACGCCGATGCCGGCGAACCGTGGCAGCCACTCAAGATGTATTACACACTGTGGTCGAAGAAACGCATCGTCACCATTCACGAGGCCATGATCAAGAAAACTGGCACATCGCCTTACAACGACGAGTGGTTGGATCGACCGTCACAAGACCATCGCATTACGACACGTATCGATGTTGGTCAGTATCTGTGGGCCCGAAGTGGTGCGCTTCGAGCACATGCCACACAGGTCGACCCCCAACGAGTCGTGGTGGTTCGGTCTTGATGATGCAGAACTTGCTCAGGTGTACCCATGGGAAGAGTGGGTGCTGGCGGTTTCCGCCGTTGGGGGAACAGAAGACGGCACCTTTGAAGATGACTTGTTTCGAGGTGTTGTGTGAGTTCGAAGAAGAAGGGTGACGTACTGGTTCAGTACCGCGTGCAATTCGGCAAGAGCGATGAAGCAATCTCGGGACCCGATGATGCAGATGTGGTTGTGCGTATTGCATCGAAAGATGCTGCAGCTGACCCGAGCTTGGCTTTCATGCAAGGCAAGTTGAAGGCCGAAGGAAGCACCGGCGCACTGTTCAAAGTGTTGATGTCAGGCGAAGCCGCCAGCGAAATCAGTCGGCTCGCATCGCGTCCCTGAGGGCGCGATAGCCAATCAACACCGCGCCGCTCTTTGCGACGACGTCTGCAAAACCAGTGTCGGTGGTGACCAGGGCAAGGTCATCAACCCAACCAGAGGCAGTGGGCCCCAGTGCATGAACTTCTGGCGTATCGATGGCTGGTTGCACATGAATTTCGGTGACACCTGGCTTCAGTGAGTTGATTGCGGCGATAACACGCTCGCGGCTTCCTGCACGCCAGTCATGATCGAAGTGGTCGGGGAAGATCACGCCTTCATCTGCTGCTAGCGCACGGAATGGGAAACCGGCTTGTGTCTGATCGATGGTCGAGGGCAGCCGCACGGGAAGACGGAACTCAACGGCAAGTTCGAGATAAATGTCGAAGAACTCGGGGCGCAGCGTGATGGCACTGAGATGTGGCGCGAGGTGTGTGACGTCGATTCCCCAAGCAATGGCACGTTCGATTTGGGCTCGGCATTCACGCAACACTTCGCTTGGGTCAGCGTGCTCCCACAAGTCGTCGATGGACCGAGGAAAACCACCTTCACCTGACAACAGCGATGGAGCGTGGGTGAGAGGACCCCACCTGTAGCTCGGGTGTTCTGCATTCAGCGTGAGATGCACGCCGATGTCGTCCCCGTTGTACATGTCGGCCGCATGCCTGGCCCATGGGGCGGGAACCATGATGGACGCACAGGTCGCAAGACCTTCTCTCATGGCCGTGTACACGCCAATGTTGGCTGCGTGACATGACCCAAGGTCATCGCAGCTGAGGAT
>JBJTGC010000012.1:0-10902 GCA_046093725.1 Actinomycetota bacterium | reverse complement strand
ATGTTCAACAACTACGCCATCGTCCAAGGCGTTGATCAGATTGTGCCGGTGGATGTGTATGCGCCTGGTTGCCCACCAACGCCAGAGACTCTCATCCATGCCATCGAGACCTTGCACCAACTCATCGAAGATGGTGAGCTCATGCGTCGCCGTGAAGCAAACGCTGGTGGTGCTGGTGTGCATCTTGAGCTGCTGACCGAGGCCGCAGCCTCTGTGTCAATCGCACTGGGGACCAGGTAACCATGTCTGAATCGGTCGATCAAGGGCACGAGACTGCAGAAACATTGCATGGATTCCCTGTTGTGAACTCACTTGGTCAAAGGGTGCTGCTCGTCGACCGTGCGTCGTACGTGCAGGTGTTGAAGAAGCTTGCTGACGATTCGTTCGACATGTGTGTCGATCTCACCGCTGTCGATTATTTACTCATGCCGAACCGGACAGTTGCGGCGGGTATTGCACCAGAGCGATACGAATTGGTCGTGAACTTGTTGTCAATGACCCGTCGTGAGCGTCTCCGAGTTCGAGTGCAGGTGCCAGAGTCCGATGCCTCGATGCCGTCACTGTTCGATCTTCATCCGGGCACAGAAGCCATGGAACGAGAGGTGTTCGACATGTTCGGTATCACCTTCGAGGGTCATCCCGACATGACTCGCATTCTCATGCCTGAGGATTGGGATGGACATCCGCTCCGCAAGGACTATGAAGTCGGTCGCATTCCGGTTCAGTTCAAAGGTTCGCCAGCATGACCGTGCTCGACGATCCGTCATTCGCTTCTGCAGGCACCGACGAGGGGGGTCAGGAACTTCGCTCACGCAGTGAGTTGACTGCAAAAGAGTTGTTGCGCGAAGCCGGTGCGGTGTTGCGCATGAGCGAATCTGAAGCCGCCGCTCTCGCAGATGTTCAGCAAGACATCGGTGAAGACCAGTCCATGATCATCAACATGGGGCCTCAGCATCCGAGCACGCACGGCGTGTTGCGTCTCATGCTCGAGCTTCAAGGTGAGACCGTGCTCAGGTGCAAGCCGATCATCGGTTACTTGCACACAGGCATGGAAAAGACCGCTGAACAACTGACGTTCATGCAGGGCGGCACCAATGTCACGCGCATGGATTACTTGTCGCCATTGAACAACGAACTCGTGTTCTCCATGGCAGTTGAGAAGTTGCTCGGCATTGATGGTGACATTCCGGAACGTGCCGTGTGGATGCGCATGTTGCTGTCCGAAATGAATCGCATGAGCAGTCACATTTTGTTCCTTGCCACGAACGGCATGGACATCGGTGCAATCTCGATGATGTTGTACGGATGGCGCGAGCGGGAGGAAGTTTTGCGCTTCTTCCAGAAGGTCACCGGCCTTCGCATGAATCACAACTTCATTCGCCCCGGTGGTCTTGCAGCCGATCTCCCACCAGGTTGGAGAGACGACGTTCTCGACATTCTCGAGATGCTTCCTGCACGTCTCGATGAATACGACACACTCATGACGGGTCAACCCATCTGGCGCGAGCGTTTGCAAGGTGTTGGTGTCATCACTGCACGTGAAGCGGTGGCACTTGGTGCAACCGGCCCGATTCTTCGCTCCACTGGTGTGCCGTGGGATCTTCGCCGCGACATGCCGTACCTGCGCTACGACGAGCTTGAGTTCGACGTGGTCGTGGGTTCGTATGGTGATGCGTACGACCGCTACGCGATTCGCCTCAACGAAGTTCGTGAGTCGATGCGCATCGTGTATCAAATTCTCGACAAGATGCCAAAGGGCGACTATCGCATTCAAGACAAGAAGGTCACGCCACCACCGCGTGCGCGTATCGATGAGTCGATGGAAGCACTTATCCATCACTTCAAGATCTTCACCGAGGGTTTCAAGGTGCCCGAGGGCGAGGTTTACGTGGCAATCGAAAGCCCGCGCGGCGAGATTGGTTGTTACATCGCGAGCGACGGATCATCGAAGCCTTATCGCATGCACATGCGTGCGCCGTCATTCGTAAACATCCAGTCAATGCCCCACATGATGCGCGGCAGTCTGGTGGCTGATGCAGTTGCAGTCATTTCGTCTGTCGACCCAGTGCTGGGGGAGGTCGACCGATGAGCCGTTTGAACGACGCCAACGTCGCTCTCGCCAAAGAAATCATTGCGCGCTACCCACGTCCAAAGTCAGCCCTCATTCCGTTACTTCATCTGTCGCAAGAGCAGAACGGCTACATCACCAATGATGCGATGGCCCATCTTGCAGAGCTCGTCGGAGTCACTTCTGCAGAGGTGTACGGAACAGCCTCGTTCTACGAGATGTTCAAGTTCGAGCCCGTCGGCAAGTACGTCATCAACATCTGCGGCACATTGAGTTGTGCGCTCATGGGTTCGGAAGAGCTGTTGCATCGTGCCGAACACAAGCTTGGTGTCAAAGCAGGCGGAACAACTCCTGACGGTCTCATCACGCTCGAGCACGCGGAATGTCAGGCGGCGTGCACTGAAGCCCCCTGTCTTCAGGTGAATTACCGCTATCGCTTCCGTGTGACTCCAGCTGACGTCGATTCACTCATTGATGATCTGCGGGCCGGAAAACTGTCTGATGAAATCCCCGCGCACGGAACATTGGCAAAAGTTCGCCAGCACATTCCTGCCGATCGCGGAGTAGGTGCCGTCGCACCAGAAGCTGCCACCACAGCACCCGCGTGGTTCGACGGAAAGGCAGCGCTGTGACCGGAACATACGCACACGCCGCCGGCTTCTACGCAGGAGACCGTCCACGCATCGTCACCTCCCGATTCGAACATGCAGATTCGTATTCACTCGAGCGGTATCTCGCCACCGGCGGCTACCAAGGTTTGCGCAAGGCGCTCGCTCGCCCGGCAAGCGACGTGCATGATGAAGTGAAGAAAGCAACCGTGCTCGGTCGCGGTGGCGCCGGATTTCCCGCTGGTACCAAATGGGGACTCACGCCAGAGGGTGTGTTCCCGCGGTATCTCGTGGTGAACGGAGACGAGAGTGAGCCCGGTACCTACAAAGACCGCCTTCTCATGGAACGCGACCCGCACCAGTTGATTGAAGGTTGCGTCATCGCCTGTTACGCAGCCGGCCTCTCGCAGTGCTTCCTCTATATAAGAGGTGAAATGGCCCATGCCCAAGAGCGGGTCGCAGCCGCTCTGAACGAGGCATACGCAGCGGGCTATGTCGGCAAGAACATTCTCGGTTCCAAGTTCTCCGTTGATGTGGTGTTGCACTGGGGAGCTGGTGCATACGTGGTGGGCGAAGAAACTGCACTCATCGAAAGTCTCGAAGGCAACCGCGGCATGCCCCGTCTGAAGCCCCCGTTCTTTCCTGCGGCCATCGGCCTCTATGGCAAGCCGACAATCGTGAACAATGTCGAGACATTGTCGAACCTTCCGTGGATTCTCACGAACGGTGCCGAGGCATATACGGCAATTGGTACCGCTACTTCGCCTGGTACGCGCATGGTCGCGGTGTCCGGACATGTGAAGCGTCCGGGTGTCTACGAAATCATCAACGGAACAACCACGTTCCGTGATCTCATCTACGGTGATGACTTCTGTCAGGGCATACGCAATGGCAATGAACTGAAAGCATTTGTTCCGGGTGGAGGATCTGCACCTTGGTTCACACCTGATCAGTTGGACATTCCGTTTGAGGGACCGCAAGCTGGCGCAGCGGGTTCGATGCTCGGATCGGGCGCCATCATGGTGATGGATGACACCACCGACATTCCTGCTGCGGCGCTAACACTGACGCGCTTCTACGCACATGAGTCGTGTGGCAAGTGCACGCCATGTCGTGAAGGTGGAACATGGCTCGAGCGCATCTTGCGTCGCGTGGTCGACGGCAAAGGAACCGACGCCGACTTGCAACAACTCATCGAAGTAGGCACGTCGATCTGTCCGGGTGATTTCCCGCATGCCTCGAGCACTCGTCTTGGCCTTGCAGCGGTGCCGTTCCCGTACAAGATGACGACAATTTGTTTCGTGGGCCCGAGCGCATACACGCCGGTCCATTCCGCATTGACATTGTTTCCAGAGGAATTCGAAGCGCGTGTTACGAAGCGCACACACATACCCGTCACTGCAGTGGGGGTGGGTGAATGAGCACGACGGAATCTCACGATGAAGCAACAGCTGTCGACCCGAATGCTGTGAACATCACCATCAACGGTCGTTCAGTGAGCGCAGTCAAGGGCGAGATGATCATCGCTGCCGCGGATCGCACAGCCGATTTCATTCCGCGTTTTTGCTACCACCCACGCATGAAGCCCGTCGGCATGTGCCGCCAGTGTCTTGTCGAGGTTGAAGGGCCGCGCGGACCGATGATGGTCGTGTCGTGCATGACGCCTGTGGCTGACGGTCAAGTGGTGCGCACCGATACTGACCAGGTGAAGCAAGCCCAAGAGGGTGTGCTTGAGTTGTTGTTGGCGAACCACCCACTTGATTGTCCGGTGTGTGACAAAGGTGGCGAATGCCCACTGCAGGACCAAGCTTTCAGTCATGGTCCCGGTGAGAGCCGTTACGTCGAAGAAAAGCGGCACTACGAAAAGCCCATTCCAATCAGTGACTTGGTGTTTCTTGATCGTGAGCGCTGCATCTTGTGTGATCGGTGCACACGCTTTGCCAAGGAAGTTGCCGGTGATCCGTTGATCAGCTTCACTCATCGCGGCAACAACACACAGGTGCTCACTTTCCCCGATGAGCCCTTTGCTTCGTATTTCTCTGGAAACACCGTGCAGATTTGCCCGGTCGGCGCACTCACCGCTCAGCCGTATCGCTTCAAGGCTCGCCCGTGGGACTTGGAAGAACGCGAGAGCACATGCACCACGTGCTCAGTTGGCTGTCGCATTGCTGTGCAGTCGAGTCGCGATGAACTTGTTCGCTACCAAGGCGTCGACAGTGACCCGGTGAACTGGGGCTGGCTCTGTGACCGCGGTCGATTCAACTTCCAGTCCGTGTCATCCGATAATCGAGTCACGACTCCTCACGTCCGTGATGGCCAGACACTTGTCGAAACCACTTGGGTCGACGCGTTGTCTCGGGCTGCTCAACTCATTTCGTCTGCGAATGGGAAAGTGGCATTGCTCGGCGGGGCTCGTGGCACGAATGAAGATGCATGGGCATGGGCCCAACTTGCGGACCTAGCGAAGTTCAAAATGCGTGATGCACAGATGGGAGATGGTCTGCCCGCTCGTGTGTTCTCATATCCGCAGGCCACCATCGACGCAGCCTGTTCGGCACCGACCATCATTTTGTTGGCACCTGATCTCAAGGAAGAGCTGCCGGTTCTCTACTTGCGTGTCCGCGATACGGTCGAAAAGGGTCGTAGCCGTATCGTCGAAATCACTTCGCACGATTCAGGTCTCACGAAGTACGCATGGAAGAGCGTGCATCATGAACCTGGGCATCAACTCGACGCAGTACGAGCAACTCTCGCGGACACTGACATCGCAGCACAACTAGCAAAGGGACCGGTTGTGGTCATCACTGGTCGCTCGAGTTTGGCGGAGAGCGAAGCAAACATCATGGCTGCACTCGACACGATTGTCGGTTCTGTGGCTCACGTCAGCGTGTTGCCCGCATTGCGTCGCGGCAACGTACGTGGTGCGCTCAGCGTCGGTCTGGCTCCGACAGACGGTCACGACGCAACACACATTCTGAAGTCAGCAGTCACTGGCGACATCGAGTGTCTCGTGCTTCTCGGAAGTGATCCGTTGTCAGATCATCCTGATGCCGACTTGGTGCGCCGAGCATTCGCATCGGTACGAAACATCATTGCTGTCGACATGTTCATGAATCAGTCGGTTCAGAGCGCCACTGTCGTGTTGCCGGCCGCAGCTTTCGGTGAGAAGAACGGAACGACGACAAATCTTGAAGGTCGAGTGACAAACGTTGCACAGAAAGTCACTCCTCGCGGAACGTCTCGACCGGACTGGATGATTGCCATCGAACTTGCTCATGCACTGGGTCACGACATTCCATTGACACGTGTGGAGGAAGTCCAAGCCCACATGATGGCCAGCATTCCGCAGATGCAAACCGAAAACGTCGCAGTTGCACTTCGTCGAAACGGAATCGTTGTGCCGACAGTTGCAAGTGCGGCGTCATCAGCGGCAGTGACACCAGTAGGCACCCGTAACTCGTACGAGTTCCGCTTGGTGTCTGGTCGAAAGTTGTACGACAAGGCCACCGGAACGACTGCCAGTCAGTCGCTCGTGAACTTGGCAGATTCTGCAGCGGTGTATGTGCACCCGCAAGATCTTGAACGCATCGGAAAGTCTGACGGCGCATCGGTTCGCGTGAGTTCGAGCTCTGGAGCAATTGCCCTGCCAGTACATGCGTCATCCGCCGTCGTGCGCGGCACCGCTTTCGTTCCCTTCAACCTTGCCGGGGCCGATGTACGCGAGCTCATTCGCCATGACCAAGCAGTCACCGATGTGCGAATCGAGGGCATCTGATGTTGTCGATTCTCGGTATCGACCCGTTGCTTGTCGGCGATGTTCTGTGGACGCCATTGCTCATCGTGCTGCTCAAAGTGCTGGTCATCTTTGTTATTGGTCTGCTGGCCACGATGTTGAACGTGTGGTTCTTGCGCAAGGTGATTGCTGGCATGCAGAACCGCGTGGGCCCAAACAAGACCGGTCCGTTCGGATTGCTTCAAACGTTGGCAGACGGAATCAAGTTGTTCTTCAAAGAGGACCTCATTCCAGAGAGAGCCGACAATTTTGTGTTCCGTCTGGCGCCGTATCTCACTTTTGTTCCGGCATTTCTCGCCTTCGCCATCGTTCCCTTGGGCGGAGATTTCACCGGCGGCAATGACGGCACGGTCACGTGGTTTGGTGAAGTGACTCGTGTGCAGTTGGCAGACCCGCCAATTGGTGTGTTGTTCGCAGTTGCAATCTCGTCGATCGCCGTTTACGGAATCATGCTTGCCGGATGGGCGAGTGGTTCGAAGTACCCGTTGCTCGGCTCAGTGCGTGCGTCGGCACAGATGGTGAGCTACGAAGCAGCACTCGGAATGAGCCTCGCCACAGTTGTGTTGGTGGCAGGAACGTTGTCGACGAGCGGAATCGTGGCCAACCAAACAACGATCGGAACGTGGCACCTCGTCACCACTGGCATTATCCCATTCGTCATCTTCCTTATTGCGTCGACAGCCGAGATGAACTTGCCTCCATTTGACTTGGTTGAAGCAGAGCAAGAGCTCGTGGGCGGGTACAACACTGAGTATTCATCCATCCGATTCGGTTTGTTTTTCCTTGGCGAATTCATGAACCCCATCACCATGTCGCTCTTGCTCTCGACCTTGTTCTTCGGTGGCCCGAACCCCATCGCTTTTGGCGACACGGTCATCAATATTCCACTCATTCCTGGTGCGCTCGAAGGAACAGTGTGGGTGATGCTGAAGATGTTTGCTTTCCTATATCTCTTCGTGTGGTTCCGAGCAACGTTCCCTCGCCTTCGCTACGACCAGCTCATGGATCTTGGTTGGAAGGTGCTCATTCCAGCTTCGCTCGGATGGTTCATGCTGCTCGCAGCTCAGCGTGTCGGTGACGTCGCTGGTTGGGATCCCGTGATCACCACAGTGGTTGCTGCGATTGTCCTGCTCGTGTCGTATTCACTGTTGCAGCTTGCCCTGCGCACAAGTCGCCTTGAGCGCGAACGCGAAGGAGCGATGTTCTAATGGGCTACCTCGGAGGTCTCCTCGTCACGGTGCGTCAGCACGGACGCCGCAATCGCGTCACCACCGAATACTCCGGTGGTCGTGTGTGGCGCAAGAAGCGCAACGACAAGAAAGATCAGAAGATTGACAAGCCTGAGCGCTTGCACGGTCGTCATGTTCTGAATAGGTACGAAGATGGCATGGAAAAGTGCATCGGGTGCGAGTTGTGCGCCGGTGTCTGTCCAGCGAGGTGCATCTATGTTCGGGGCAAGGACAATGACCCGATGAATCCGACCTCGCCTGGTGAGCGTTTCGGATTCGTGTACGAGATCAACTATCTCCGTTGCATTCACTGTGACTTGTGCGTCGAGGCATGTCCGACTGAGGCGATCACCGAGACCAAGTTGTTTGAGTTCTCTTTCACAAATCGTCGTGACGCCATCTACACAAAGACGGAACTGCTCGTAGGTGAAGATGGCAAACCACAGCACATGCCGTGGGAGGACTGGCGTGAAGGTGAAGACCTCAACACCAGTGGCTGGATGCGCGCAACGGCACCGTCAGGCGATGCCGATTTTCGAGGCATCGTGTCGTGGAGTGGTGAGTTGGGTTATGGCACCCGCGCGCCTGAGCCTGGTCAGGACGGCGAGTAGTCCGTGGAGCTTTTCGTCTTCATTTGTGCCGCCGTCATGGTGCTGCTCGGCGCACTCGGTGTGATTCTGCGCAGTCACCCCGTGCATGCTGCACTCAGTTTGGTGTTGACACTCTTTGGCGTGGCTGTGCTGTTTGTCGCCCAAGATGCTCACTTTCTGGCAGCAGTACAAGTCATCGTGTACGCCGGTGCAATTGTCGTGTTGTTCCTTTTCGTCATCATGCTTCTCGGAGTCGACAAAGCCGAAGACATCAAAACCGAACCGTTGACGGCGCAGCGACCTCTTGCACTTGTGCTCGGCGTTGGGGTATTCGCGGTATTGGCTACGGCAATCATCACGTCAACTGATTCAGTGGTGCGCCGAGGCGAAGGATTGACTCCCACCGAAGTTGCTGACCCTGATGCAAACATTCGCCAAATTGCTCGGTCGATCTTCGGCGACTACGTGTTCGCTTTCGAAGTGGTGTCGATTCTTCTGCTCGTGGCTGTGGTTGGCACTGTGCTGCTGACTCGTCGTCAGCGTCGCGTCGAGGTGGTGTCAAAGTGATCGCAGCAGCCGAACCCACCACCACGTGGTACTTGCTGTTATCAGCATTGCTTTTCGTCATCGGCATGGTGGGCGTCATGATCAGGCGTAATCCATTGGTCATGTTCATGTGCATCGAATTGATGTTGAATGCCGTGAACCTGTCTTTCGTGTCGCTCGCGCCGCGAGTGGCGAACATCGATGGTCAAACCGCAGTGTTCTTCGTCATGGTGGTTGCTGCGGCAGAAGTCGTCGTGGGCCTAGGAATAATTGTGTCGATCATGCGTGGTCGAACCCATGCCACTGTTGATGACGTGGCGGAGTTGAAGGGCTGATCCATGGTCGAACTTGCATGGCTCATTCCTGCCCTGCCGCTTGTCGGTTTCGTGACAATTCTGTTGTTCGGTCGCCGTCTCGGTGACCCGAAGGCTGGTCTATTCGCAGCTCTCATGCCTGCCGCGGCTTTTGTGGTCACCGTTCTCGTGTACTTCGACGTGTTGTCTCGTGAAGCAGAAGAGCGACATCATGTCATCAAGTTGTTCTCCTGGGTGCCAGTTGGGTCTTTGCACATCGACATGGCATTTCTCATCGATCCGCTGTCGGTGACGATGGCGCTCTTTATCACTGGCATTGGTTCGCTTATTCACTTCTACGCCGTTGGCTACATGCACGGCGACCCGAAGTTCTCGAAGTTCTTCCTGTATCTCAACCTCTTCGTCTTCTCCATGTTGATGTTGGTGCTGGGCGAGAACTTGCTGGTCACATTCCTTGGTTGGGAAGGGGTCGGTGCATGTTCGTACTTCCTCATTTCGTTCTGGCACACACGTGACTCTGCCGCAACCGCTGGCAAGAAAGCCTTTGTCACGAACCGTGTCGGTGACTGGGGAGTCATGATCGCCATGTTCTTGGCTTTCACAACTGTCGGCACGGTGTCATACAGCGGCATCAATGAGGCCGCAGAGATGGGACATTTGGCTCCTGTCACAGCTACTGCGATTGCGATGATGTTGTTCATCGGAGCATGTGGAAAGAGTGCTCAGTTGCCCTTGTACTTGTGGTTGCCCGATGCCATGGAAGGGCCGACGCCGGTATCTGCACTCATTCACGCCGCCACGATGGTGACATCTGGCGTCTTCCTCATGACTCGTGTGAACCCAGTGTTGGCAGTGTCATATGACTGGGCGCCAACCACGATTGCGACCATTGGTGCAATCACCGCTTTGTTCGCCGCCACAATCGCAGTGGCACAGAACGACATCAAGAAGGTGCTTGCGTACTCCACTGTTTCGCAGCTCGGCTTCATGTTCTTGGCGGTCGGCTCCGGTGCATATGTGGCAGCAATCTTCCACATGGTGACGCACGCCTTCTTCAAAGCCCTCTTGTTCCTTGGCTCAGGTTCGGTCATCCATGGCATGCACCATGAACAGGACATGCGTCGCATGGGTGCCTTGCGAAAGGTCATGCCAATCACCGCATTCACATTCATCATCGGCTGGCTGGCAATCGCCGGAGTACCACCGTTCGCTGGCTTCTGGTCGAAGGACGAAATTCTTCTCTACGCATTTGCCAACAATCGGGCGTTGTATGTCGTCGGTGTAATCACCGCGTTGCTCACTGCGTACTACATGACCCGCCAGGTGATCATGGTGTTTTACGGCGAAGCTCGTTGGAACGATCACAGCGACAATCACGGTGCACACGGTGACTTCAAGCCACACGAGAGCCCGAAGATCATGCTGTTTCCACTCGTCGTACTCGCCGTTTTGTCGGCTGTGGGCGGCGCGATGCAACTTCCATTCTCAAAGTCCACGCATTTTCTTGAGCATTGGCTCGAGCCTGTCATCGAATTTGGCGAGGCTGATATCAAGAAGTCCTGGGCATACGACAACAAGTGGTTGTTGCTTGGCCTGGCAGTGGTCATCGCATGTGCTGGAATCGCGGCGTCGATCGCGGTGTATGCAAAGAAGAAGGCAAAGGCAATCGAGCCAGCAATCCTTGCCGATGCGTGGAGATACGACGCCGCGGTGTCATCACTCGTCGGCGGTCCAGGCAAGGCAGCGTTCAACGC
>JBJTGC010000011.1:0-2266 GCA_046093725.1 Actinomycetota bacterium | reverse complement strand
GCCCTCCTCACTCTTGTCTCGGGCCCGTTGAAAGATGAGTCGAATCCGACGCTCGGTCTCGCCCACGTACTTGTTCAGCAACTCGGGACCCTTGATGTTGATGAAGTACGAGCGACCCTTCTCGCCCCCAGTCTTGGCTGCGACCTTCTTCGCAAGACTGTTCGCGACAGCCTTCGCGATCAGTGTCTTTCCGCATCCAGGTGGTCCGTACAGCAAAATGCCCTTAGGCGCAGGGAGCTGATGTTCGGCGAAGAGATCACTGTGCAAAAACGGAAGCTCTACCGCATCTGCGATGAGTTCAATTTGTCCATCAAGGCCGCCAATATCGGAATAGCTGATGTCTGGCACTTCCTCCAGCAACAAGTCATCGACCTCGGGCTGTGGCAATCTTTCGATGAGAAGATTTGTACGAACATCGCACCGGAGAAGATCTCCCGAGCGGAGCAATGTTCCGCGCAAACTGTCGGCCAACTCGCAAACCCGCTCTTCATCGGCTCGACCAGTGACGATTGCGCGTATGCCATCCTCCATCACTTCCTTGAGGGTGACCACCTCGCCGGTGCTCTCGGCGCGCCTCACCAGAACAATGTTCATGGATTCGTTGAGGACGACTTCGTTGCCGCGTTCAATGTCGTCCACGTCAATTGCAGGATGATGCGTGACTCTCATCTTCCTGCCACTTGTCAACACGTCGATGGTGCCGTCGTCATTGACTCCGACGACACTCCCATACGCCGAAGGTGGTCTGGTCAACTTTTCGACCTCGTCGCGAAGCGTGGATATGTGCTCGCGAGCCTCGCGGAGCGTGTAGGACAACTTCTCGTTCTGAGCTACTGCATGTGCCAATTGACCTTTGGTCTCGAGGAGTCTCTCTTCCAATGCCGTAGCACGCTGTGGCAACTCGCTCAGGCGAGCCCGAAGTTCCCCGATCTCGGCCTTCAGTGCTTCGACGGCGTCCTCATCGGAGGGACCATGCGTCTCCCTGGTCATATAACGACCCTAGTTGTGTATCTCCGGCTCATGTCTTACGCAGATCTTTGATCGACCTGAACCTGTCCCGCCAGCAATCGGCTGTGTAGAGTGCAAATGCCGGATTTCCGGTGGAAGTAGTAAGTACCTCGGTCGTACACCGAGGTGAGAGTTGAGGGAGTCTCCCCCCATGAAGGTATGGATTGACCAGGACTTGTGCACCGGAGACGGTCTCTGCGAGGAAATCGCCCCCGATGTGTTCACTCTTCTTGACGATGGTCTTGCCTACGTGAAAGAGGGCTCAACCATCTACGCAACCGCCAAGGGCAACAAGCAGGGCGCCGAAGGTCTTGCAAACTTCGCCGACAATCTTCTCGACGCTGTCGTCGAATCGGCTGAAGAGTGCCCCGGTGAGTGCATCTTCATCGAACCGTGATTTGTCGCATCTTTCGTTGAGCGACGTGTCTACGAGCCAATGAATCGCGCCGCTGTCAGAAAAGCGGTGTGCGCAACCATTCGGTGATCAGGTCGTACCGACTGGCCTTCGATGTGCCACGTCCGGTGCAAAACCTCAAGGGTGCGCACATCGGTCCATTGTCGATCAAAAGCTTGCCGAGTTTGTACCGCTTGAGTGATTGACGGCGTGTATGCAACCAGAATGCCACCAGGAACCAACGCAGAAGTTGCGTGCGGCACTACTTGCCATGGTTCGGGAAGATCGAGAACAACGCGATCGTAGGGACCATCTGGCACTGACTCGTAGCTATCGCCCACTGTCACGTGATAGCGCTCAAGGGCCTGTTCGCCGAGAAAGCTACGGACGTTCGAAATGGCGCGATTGAGAAAGTCCTCACGCAGCTCTACACCTCTGATGGTGGCGCCCCAGCGAAGCATTGTCATCGACAATGCGCCGGAACCGATTCCTGTTTCGTACACCCTCACACCGGGTCCGATATCCGCCAGAACACATATCGGCGCCAGATCTTTCGGATAGATGACTTGCGCACCGCGCGGCATTTCCAGGACAAAATCTTCGAGAGTGGGCCGTAGAACGATGTAGCGGGCCCCAAGGGTTGACTCAAGACGTACACCCGGAGCTCGTCCGATGACATCAGCGTGCGGCACGTATCCCGAGTGGCTGTGAAACTCACCTTCAGGATGAAGCGTCACCAAGTATCGACGGTGCTTGCTGTCGAGGAACAAAGCCCGTTCTCCTCCAGAAAACACGTCAGTCATTGGATTGGCGAACTTTCTCTCGCGTCAAAACGAGTATCTCATCGTCTGCCAAGTCGACATC
>JBJTGC010000010.1:0-13431 GCA_046093725.1 Actinomycetota bacterium | reverse complement strand
CCTGAGATCAATGCCTGTGACGCAATGATGGTTGCCATTGTGGCCAAGATGACGATGGGAAGAAGAACCGGATCTGGCACCATGCTGAAGAAGATGCTTTCCACATTTTCAGCGTGTTCTGGGTTGAGAAGATATGCGCCTTGGCCCCAGTAGTTGAGAACAAGAGCTGGGAGAACCATTGAGTACCAGCCCACCATGATGGGGCGACGACCGAAGTGGCCCATGTCTGCGTACAACGCTTCGCCACCCGTCACGACCAAGAAGATCGACCCGAGAGACAGAAACGCTTTGCCCTTCTCATGCGTGAAGTAATGCACAGCGTGATATGGGTTGATCGACTGCAAGATTTCGGGCGCAGTAACAATCTTTGACAGTCCGAGCAGTGCAAGGGTGGCGAACCACACCATCATGATGGGGCCGAACACTTTGCCCACTGCTCCGGTACCACGGCTCTGGACGAGGAAGAGCCCGACGATGATGACGATGGCGATCGGAATGACCCAATCGGCAAATGACGTGGACACTTCCTCAAGTCCTTCAACGGCGGACAACACTGAAATTGCTGGCGTGATGATGCCATCGCCATACAACAACGCAGTGCCAAACACTCCGAGTGACACGAGAATTCCAGCTTTGGTGACGGTCGGGCCTCGGCGACCCATCACCTTTGCAGTGAGTGCGAGGATGCCACCTTCGCCGCGGTTGTCTGCTCGCATCACGAACATCAAGTACTTCACTGAGATGATGAGAATGAGAGCCCAGAAGGCGAGTGAACACACTCCGAACACGTTGATGCGATCAACCGTCATCACGTGAGATTTTTCAGTGAAAGCTTCCTTCAGTGAATACAGCGGGCTGGTGCCGATGTCGCCATACACCACGCCAAGTGCGCCAAGCGCAAGAGCGACAGTTCCGGCACGCGAGTGTCCGTCATGTTCGCCGTGGTGGTGGCTTTCGTCGTCGCCTTGGTGAGAGTCAGCACGCCGCTTCGCCTCTTCCTCTTGGGCGAGTCTCCGCGCGAGTTCAACCGACTCGGCGCCGGCAGTCTGATCAGATCCCACGAGAAGTTGAGGCTAGTGGTCGGTTGGTGTCTGACAAGAGGTGCTTCACCATCAAACTCACGATCTTTCCGGGGCGAGTCTCTTGCTGATCGACCTCAATGAAGCCCTCTCGGCGGTGGAAGCGGATTGAACCTTCGTTGGGGGGTTTTACGTTCACCTCGAGAGTGAAGAGCGGTGCTGTGGTCCGCCGTTCGACCTCTCGGTAGAGGGCTGCGCCGTATCCGAACCCTTGATGATGGGAGTCAAAGGCGACGCGGTCGAGGTACACGAAGTCGTCGTACCGATCGCAGAAGTATCGGTAATTCGGGCTCTCGTACGCAGTGCCAGGCGGAAGCACCATGCAGAACCCAGCCAATTCGTCGGCGACATCAACCGCGAGGGCAATGTTGCACATCGCCAAGATTGCATCCATCGCTTCGCGAGGCTCGTCACCGACCGCTGGTGTGTTCGCCTGGTTGATGCGCCACGCCATGTCGAGATCTGCTGGCAAGAGGTCGCGAATTCTCACGGTGTGATTCTGACCGAGTTTGCTCACCTCATCCCACTTCGTGTTTCAGAGGCCATGAGAAATGGGGAAAGATGAGGATGTGATTCACCACTACCTCACCGCCCGTGCCGAACTTGACGCGGCAGGCTCACCATTTGCAACCACTGTTGTCGACGTCAATGGTGTGCCCACCAAGACATTCGCGGCTGCACCTCCCAACATGCGTGTGTTGTGGGAACTAACGGCAGGTCATGCGGACAAGGACTATCTCATCTACGAAGATGAGCGATACACCTACGCCGAGGTCCATGCTCAGGTGCGCAAACTCGCGGCTCACCTTGTTGCACACGGAGTCACACGAGGTGCACGAGTGGCAATCGCTATGCGTAACTACCCCGAGTGGGTCGTGGGTTATTGGGCGACCGTGTCGATTGGTGCAGCCGTCGTCGGCATGAACGCGTGGTGGACCGCACCGGAGATGGAGTACGCATTAAGAGACAGCAAGCCGGTAGTCCTGATTGCCGATGGTGAACGCCTTGAACGCTTCGCGCAGATCACAGACTTACATTCAATACGTGTCGTCGCGGTGCGCACTGACGACGGGTTGCCAGCCGGTGCGACACGGTGGAGCGACATCATGGTGTCCGCTGACCCGGGGGTGCTTCCCGCTGTTGACGTTGACCCTTACGACGATGCAACGATCTTTTACACGTCCGGAACCACTGGTTTTCCGAAAGGCGCGCAACTGCATCACCGCGGTTCTGTCGACAACATTCTGAACATTGCGGCCATGACGACAGCAGCGTCGCTCGCTGAACAGAAGGCCATTGCTGCCGGTGATGTGCCCGCTCCTGACGCCGCGCCACCTGCGCTCTCACCGTCATTCATGGCGCCGACACCGCTCTTCCACGTGACGGCATGTAATTGCATCCTGCACCCTGCGACTCTGGTGGGTGGCAAGGTTGTGCTCATGTACAAGTGGGAACCTGGTCGTGCACTCGAGTTGATTGAGCGTGAGAAGGTCACCAACTTCTCTGGTGTGCCGACGATGAGTCGTGAGTTGCTCATGCATCCTGACTGGTCGAAGCGCGACACGTCGTCAGTGCAGGGAATGGGTGGCGGCGGAGCTGCGCTGCAACCTGACTTGGTGCACAAGATCGCAGGTGCATTGAAGACTGGTCAGCCATCCACCGGTTATGGAATGACCGAGACGCACGGCATCATCACCGCAAACGCTGCTCGTTGGTTTGTGACTAAACCAGAGTCGTGCGGTCCACCGGTGCCGACGCTCGAAGCCAAACTGGTCGATGAGGAGGGCAACGATCTGCCGCGCAACCAAGATGTCACTGGGGTTTTGTGCGTTCGTGGCTCGATTGTCATCAAGGGTTATCTCAATCGACCTGAAGCCACAGCAGAGACAATCAAGGACGGATGGCTGAATACCGGTGACATTGCGCGAATCGATGACGATGGATTCATCTACATCGTTGATCGCGCCAAGGACATGGTGCTGCGTGGTGGAGAGAACGTGTACTGCAGTGAAGTCGAGACGGCGATCTATCACCACGATGCCATCGCGGAAGCAGCAGTGTTTGGAATTCCGGACGATCGACTCGGCGAGGAAGTTGCCGCAGCAATCGTGTTGCGGCCCGGTCACTCTCTCTCACAAGATGAGCTCACGCAGTTCCTCTCTGCGCGAATTGCGAAGCACAAGATTCCGTCGAAAGTGTGGTTTCGTGACGATGCGTTGCCGCGCAACGCCAATGGCAAGTTCCTGAAGCGCGAGTTGCGCAAGGAACTCACTGGTTCCTGAGCATCCCGAACGTCAATCAGCGCGACATGCCTTCACTCGTTGTCGTCGGATACCCCGACAGGCTTCGTGCTGATCACGCGTGTCTTCTTCAAGCTGCGCAATCCCGTGGCATCGACGCCCAGTTGGTGTCTCCCACTGAATTGTCGTTGGTGTCAGAGATGGGCAAGCAGTGGGTGTCCCTTGCAGGACAAAGAATCACCCCAAACGTGGTGTTGCCCCGAGGGCTGAATCGTCCGTGGCCGCTCATGCAGCAAGTACTTGAGCACTGGAGTAGTGACGGCGCTCGCATTGTGCCAGACGTGCGTGCAGCGAGCCTGTGTGCCGACAAGGTCACCTGCACGTCGGAGCTCGTGTCGAACGGAGTGCCAGTCATGCCCACAGTGTCAGTGGTTCCGGGCGTTGGCGTGAACCTCTCAGGTGGTGAATCACTTTTCGGTTCGCGTCCTGTGGTGGTGAAACCTGCTCGCGCATCAAAGGGCCGAGGAGTCACTCGCTACGACACATGGCAGGATGCTGAAGTTGCGTTGTCGTCGACAGTTCCGCTCCTCGCAGGGATGGTCGATCACCAAGTGGTGCAACCGTTGGCGACCGGTTCCGGATGTGACTTCCGAGTCGTTGTTGCCGAGCGGGGTCGTGGTCTTGAAGTGGTCTCTTTAACGAGACGACGTGCACCAGCGAACGAGTTTGTCACCAACGCGCCTGGCGCATTGGTGGATGACATGGACGTGACATCTCGTGACGCGAAACTGATAGCAGCGCCAACTGTGCTCGCAGCACGGGCACTCGGCTTGTGTTTTGCTGGCGTCGATGTCATTGAGCATGAGGGAGAGATGGTGGTGCTTGAAGTCAATGCGTGGCCCGGGTTAGCTCCTGACCAGCGCGGAACATCACTTGCTGACGCGCTGCTTGATGCCGCACTCCGAGCCTGACTCAGTCGGTGAGTGAGCTGACCTCTCGAAATCCGAAACCTGTGTCGCTTGGGCCGTGCTCCACATACTCGTCAAGCCGCTGCTTGCCTTCTTGAAGTGTCGGACGTACGTGCGGTTCGACCCACCACAACACAACTGCTGAAGACTCGAACCACTCTTTGCGACGACGAAAGACATCACGGTGGAATCCGCGGTACACGTAGTTCTTCAGATCTTCGACGGATTGCCAGACGGACAAATTCACGGTCATCAAGGGGTCGCCGTAGACGTCCTCATCGGGTGCTCGAGTATCGATGCCGTGACGCCACACAAACCCTGGGCTCGCTTCTGCGTGGGCATTGGTCTCGTCAATCAGATCTTCGAAAGGCTGGGTAAGTGGATGCCCGAGCGGATGTCGTAGGCGCGCAATATTGAATTGCGCGATGTAGAGATGTCCCGTTGGCGTCGCAGCGATGTGTCAGACGTTACTGTGCGCGGCGTGGACCGAAAATTGCAAGAACTGCAACTGCGACCGCCGCGAGAACCACGCCGACCCACATCGAATGAGTCCATGCGGACACAAATGAACGCTTGGCAGCATCAATGATTCGCGCAGATTCTTCGGTCATTCCGTTCTTCGACATTTGCGCAGCGACTCCGTAGGCATTAGCGATGCCTTCTCCGGCCACATCGACGGCTTTTTCGGGCAATCCAGAGAGAGAATCGGTCATCTTGGTGCGAAACGCGGCACTGAGCACCGAACCAAGCAATGCCATTCCGACAGCGCCCCCAATTTCTCGAGAGGTGTCGTTCAGGGCTGACGCAACACCTTGCTTGTCCTGCGGAAGTGTCTCAGTGATGGCGGTGGTGGCGGGGGTCATGGTGAGTCCCATTCCAAAGCCGACAATCATCAGACCTGGGAGGACGGACAAGTAACCACCCTCAACGGATGCACGAAGTGCGAGAAGCGCAAGGCCACTTGCAAACAAAGTGACTCCGGACAACATCGTCGCGCGACTGCCGAAACGTCCGGCGATGCGCGGTGCCATCGTTGATGTCGGCATCATCACCGCAGCCATTGGGAGCATCGCAACTGCTGATCGGAGAGCGGACCATCCGAGCACTGCCTGTAGGAACGGAAACAACACGAGAAAAATGCCAAACATCACTGCGAACACGATGGTGATGGTGGCAATGCCGGAAGCAAGTCCGCGATCAGAGAATGTCGAGATGTCTAGAAGCGGTGCCGACACGTGGCGTTCCCACACGACGAACAGCACGAGAGACGTGACACCAACGACCAGTCCGACCAATGTCATTGGGTCTGACCAACCTCGCTCTGGACCCTCGTGAATGCCGAGTACGAGGCCACCAATAGCAAGCGCAGACAACACCGAGCCGATGGTGTCGAACGGGTGACTCTCACCTTCGCGTGAGTTGGGAACATTTGTCCATGTGATTGCAAATGCCAGTGCCGCAAGCAAGATCGGTAAACCAAACGCCCAACGCCATGACAACACATCGACAGTGAAGGCAGAGACGAACAATCCGATCATCCCGCCGCTACCAGCAAAACCTGCCCAGATGCCGACCGCGCGTGCGCGATCTTCTTCGGGGAAGCTGGAGGTAATGACTGACAATGTGACAGGCATGATCATCGCGGCACCGACTCCGGCAATTGTGCGCGCTGCAATCATCTGAGCGGTCGACTGGGCCATGAATGCACCGACATTGGAAAGTGCAAAGAGAGAAAGTCCGGTGAGAAGCACAGGCTTGCGGCCCCACTTGTCGCCAACTGCGCCGATTGGCATGAGGAGTGCGGCGAGGGCCAGTGAGTATGCGTTGATGATCCACAACACACCACTTTGGGTGGAGCCCAACTCCACAGCGATGGCCTGCTGGGCGACATTCAGACCCGACATCGAAGCAACTACTGCAACGAGGGCCGTACACATTGCGATGAGGATGTTTCGCTCAGTGGCTTTTGAGAGGTGAGGCTGCCCAGGGGCAGAAGATGAGAAATCAGTCAGTGTCGTACTCATAGGGGGTGGGAGAACTGTACCTATGAGGGTGGTCTTGAGGCTGGCGCAAGCGGCCCGTATGGCAGATGTCTCGCTGGTGAGGCGGAGAGACGGTGAGGTGGTGTGGCGGTTAGGCGGAGTGGCAGGTGTTTGACATCGTGCCGACCCCTTCGACATTGGTGACGATGACATCGCCGGTGGCAAGAAATCGCTTCGAAGATGCGCCCACCCCGGCTGGCGTGCCAGTGAAGATGAGGTCACCCGGCACAAGAGTTGTGACACGCGAGATGTACTCAATGAGCGTCGGAACATCAAAGATGAGATTTGCGGTTGTGTCGCGCTGACGCTCGTCACCATTCACTGAGCAGGAGAGCTCGATTGCATCACGATTCTGAAATGAATCTGGCGAAACAATGACCGGGCCGATTGGGCCGTATGTGTCGAAAGACTTTCCAAGATCAAAGTGAGGCGGCTTACTGGCGAATTGCACCACTCGGTCTGACACGTCTTGTCCAGCAGTGATTCCGAATACGTGTTGCCATGCATTCTCTCGCGAAATATCTCGACCACCTTCTCCGATGACGACAACAACTTCGGCTTCGTAGTCAACAGCGCGACCGCGCATGACAATGGGAGAGAAGGGACCTGTGATGCATGAAGGAAACTTGGTGAAGACGACCGGATTCTCAGGTACGTCCATAGCGGACTCTTCGGCGTGCAGTTTGTAGTTCAGTCCGATGGCGAACACTTTGCTCGGTGAGGGAACGGGTGCGAGCAGTGACTGACGGTCGTACGTGCCGGTAGGTGTGTTTGCCAAAACATCATGTGCCAGGCGATAGATGTCATTCACCATTGAGATTGCTGTCATCGGGTCAGAGCTCACGGTTCCGCTTGTTGCTCTCTCAAGATCCCAATACTCAGTGTCATTCACGAGTACAGCTCGCCCAGCGAGATTTGCAAATCGAAATTGAGCCACGTCACGGCCTCCCTTGCCAGAGCACATGATGATTTTACTTTTGAGACAGTAGATGCGTCTCAGCGAGATGATTTCATCATTACGGTACGGATGATCAGAGCGGCTGGTACATCTGCTTTCCTAAGGTCCGCGCATGATACGAACTCGATTTATCGTTCTCCTTGCTGTGCCGGTATTTCTCGGTGGATGCGTGCGGTCTGCGAGCGGGGAGAAGCCCAACCCAGAGCAAATCTCCGATGCGTTGCCCACGATCACGGACTTCGAAGGCGACTGGAAGGAAACACAGCGCCAGGTCTTCGAGGTGCGTGATGTGGAGAACCCGTCGCTTGACTACGGATTGGCAACAAAGAAGACTCGCCGGATGGAACTCGTACCCACCGTCGACATCTCCGACCCAACGTCCACTTCACTTGACGCTCTCGACACGGCATGCCGAGACCATGGGTTCTTCCTTCTCTCGGGTCACGGACTTGACGCGGTCATCAACACAGCTTGGGTGGAGACGCGCAGGTTCTTTGATTCTGATCGTGGCCTAAAGGCATCCATCATTCGCGATGCGACCAACCCGCTCGGTTACTTTGACCGAGAATTGACGAAGCGTAAACGCGACAACAAAGAGGTTTTCGATTTTGTTGATCCGTCGCGAGAAGGGACTGACGAATTCAACCGTTGGCCAGACGGATTGCGTGGCTTCAAAGAAGCGATGAACCAGCTCTTCGACGGGCTATCGCATCTCACCGATCGAACACTCGGCCTCGTTCATGACGCATTGAGCCTTGGTGAAGAATCACGCGAGCAGGTCTCGTTCAGTCGCCTCAGTAGTTCCATGCGGCTTAATCACTATCCGGTCGGCGATCCGGTTCCTGAGGCTGAACGTGCAGGTCTAGTCGGTCTTGGTGAAACTGCGCTCGGATACCACACCGACCCTGGTGTCATCACGCTGTTGTTGCAGGACAACGTTGGCGGCTTGCAGACAGAGTCACTTGATCATGGCTGGATTGATGTGCCACCACAAGAGGGAACAATTGTCGTGAACCTCGGTGATTGCATGCAGGCTTGGACGAATGATCGTTATCGCGCCGCTGTCCATCGCGTGGTGCCGATGACATCACGCAGCAGGTACTCCATTCCGTACTTTGCGAATCCGTCGCGTGAATCCACCGTCGCGCCAGTTGCGGAGTTGAGTCGTGACGGAGCGCGATACAGGCCATTTGCATGGCGAGAGTTCATGGCAGCACGCGCCTATGACAATTTTGTCGACGCAGGTGTCGAAGACACGCAAGTGACTGACTACCGCATCACATTGTGAGGTTTGTGCCTTTGGTTCCCGGGCAGGTGGAACCAATAGCTCTCAGTTTTTGATGACCGCAAACCAGCGGTCTTCGTTGTCTGGGAAGGCGAATGACGGAATACCTGAATGCCCGCCAACTTCAGTTGCCTGAACTCCCTTAGCGACGAGTTCGGCGCGGGTGGTGTCGAGGTTGTCGACTCGGAACGCAATTGATGGTGTCGCCAGGTCGAGACCGTCGCGGTTGTCCTTCATCAGGTCACGCGGGACGAGTTCAAAGTCGAAGTCTTGATTTGCAAATCCGACTTTCACAATCCAGAAACCTCCGGCCTGCATGCGGCTCTTCTCAATCATGCCAACTTGTTCGGTCCAAAAACGCACACATGCTTCTGCATCACGTACATACAGCACCACATATCCGACTTTCAATTGGCTCTCCTCGCCTTGACGTGCCCGAGTGTAAGTGGATTGAAAGAATTCGCGACGAGGCGCAGTTGTCTCGTTGGTGGAGCTGGGGGGAATCGAACCCCCGTCCATCAGGCGCTGAACGATCGTGATACGACTATCCCCGCATTAGTGCTGACGCAACACTGTCGGCGGGTCGACTATCCCTTGCGGGACCGCGTGTCGTCTTTCCGACATGTCAGCGTTCTTTCCAGCTGCCAGCGTTCTTTCCTGCCGTCATCCTTCGCTTCTGTTGCCGGGCTGCGATGGATTGGCCCCGTGCGCCATTGCTGGTCACGATGTCTCTCAGTCACCTGAATAAATCAGGCGGCGAGAGCGAACTGCTCGTTGGCAATTCTTATTTGTGCCCCGTTTAACGAGTCTGAGCCACTCGAGTCGCACGCCCGCCCACCGAAACTGACGTCGAAACCAGGCAGCCCCGAGTGTGTTGTAGTGGTTGGTTGTGTAGTGACCAGTGTAAGGGCGGGGAGTGTCGAATTATTCCCGTGCAGCAGATACGCGCTCTAGGCGCCCATCTTGCGAGCCACGCCAAGTTCGCGAGCGATTTCTCGTTTGGTCTCACGTTCGGCGATTGCTTGACGCTTGTCCTCTTTGCGGCGGCCTTTGGCGAGTGCCAATTCCACTTTCACCTTGCCTTCGACGAGTTTCAATGAAAGAGGTACGAGTGCAAGGCGCTCACGTTTCACGCGGTCCGACAAACGGTCGATTTCGTCACGATGAAGGAGCAACTTTCGTGACCGGTCGGGGTCGTGCGCACCAACACCGGTGGCGAACTGATACGGCGCAATGTGCACACCGTCCAGCCACACTTCTCCGTCCAAGATGCGCGCGTAGGCATCAACCAACTGCACTTGACCCCCTCGCAGGCTCTTCACCTCGCTTCCGAGCAGCACAATGCCCGCCTCGACCACATCCAAGATGGTGTAGTCGTGGCGCGCCTTGCGATTGCTCGCGAGTACGGAGTTCGTCTTCTTTCCCATAGGGGTTCCTCAGGGTATCTGTAGCCTTCGACAGCAATGTCCGAAGTCGTCATTCCTGGTGCTGCCGTCCGTGCGATGTATGCGCATGCGTACATCTGTTATCCGATGGAGATGTGCGGCCTTCTGCTCGGGTCGTCGGCTGAAGGTCGCATCGATCGTTTCGTTCCGATGCGCAACGTCGCAGAGAGCGCCAAGCTGTACACCCTCGACCCGAAAGAGCATCTGAAGGTCGAACTTGCGGCGGAGGTCGAGGGTCTCGAGGTGGTGGGCGTGGCACACAGTCACACTCATTCGGAGGCATATCCCAGCCCCACCGATGTGGCGCAGGCGCCTGACCCCGGTTGGCACTACGTGATTGTCACCCTGAAGGATCCAGCCCCTGCAGCCCGCAGCTTCCGCATCGTGGGGGAACAGATCACCGAGGAAATAATCCGACCCATCTGAGCGTTGTCCCTGGGGAAGCATTACAATTCCGACCAGATTCGTCGGGTTTAACCAGGAGCTCAGCATGACACTTGCAGATGTGAACCGCCGTCGCGGTTCGGTGTTCGTGCATCAGAGCGCCCTCGACCTCATCGGAAATACGCCGATGGTCGATGTGTCGAATTTGTCGCCCAATCCGAATGTGCGCATTGTCGCCAAGCTCGAGTCGCAGAATCCCTTTGGGTCGGTGAAAGACCGCATTGCCAAGTCAATGATCGAAGATGCCGAACGTGAAGGACGTCTTGTTCCTGGTCAGCGCATCATCGAACCATCGTCGGGAAACACCGGCATCGCACTTGCAGCAATCGCGAAGATGAAGGGCTATCCGATCACCATTCTCATGCCGACGTCGGTGAGCATCGAACGTCGCCAGATGCTCGAAGTGTTTGGTGCCGACATCATCCTCACGCCTGGCGAAGAAGGCTCGAACGGTGCGGTACGTCGCGCCACTGAGATGGCTGCGCAACATCCTGAGTGGTGCTTCCTCTATCAATATGCGAATGATGCAAACCCGCGTGCGCATTACGAAACCACCGGACCTGAGATCATCCGCGACTGCCCTGAAATCACACACTTCGTCGCCGGACTCGGCACGAGTGGAACTCTCATGGGTACGGGGAAGTATCTGAAGGAACAGAACCCTGACATCAAGATCGTCGCTGTCGAGCCACCCCTTGGTGAGCGTGTCGAAGGTCTGCGCAACTTGGATGACGGCTACATCCCACCGGTGTTCGAACATTGGAATGGTCGCGAGTTGCTCGACCGCAAGCGCGTCGTACGTCCGCGCGAGTCGCTCGAAATGACACGACGTCTCGTCACTGAGTGCGGCATCTTCGCCGGAATTTCTTCGGGTGCGTCGCTTGCTGGTGCATTGAAAGTTGCGAGTGAAATCGACGAGGGAACGATTGTGTTCATCGTGTGCGATGGTGGCTGGAAGTACCTGTCGACTGGCGCGTACACCGACGACCTTGACGCAGCCGAAGCTGCCGCCGAAAAAATCATCTACTTCTAAGCCGCCCCAACGCTGGCTCATCAGCACCACATCGAGTGCACACTGGCGCGAGTGTCTCCACGCCTAGCCTTGGCGCCATGACCGCCGATGTCGAACGCCCCATCGGCATGTTCGACTCTGGCTTTGGTGGACTAACGGTCGCAAGGGCAGTCATTGACCTGTTGCCCGCTGAAGACCTCGTGTATATCGGCGACACCGCTCGGTACCCCTACGGACCAAAACCCGCCGACGAAGTGCGTCGCTACGCGCGCGAGATCGCACAGAGCCTCGTCGAAGACTTCAACGTGAAGGCCGTGGTCATTGCGTGCAACACCGCAGCGGCCGCCGCCTTTGATGATTTGTCGCGCGAACTTTCAGTACCGGTTCTCAGCGTGGTGGAACCTGGAGTTAAGTCACTGTCGCTTGCCACGCGAAACGGTCACGTCGGAGTCATCGGCACCGTCGGCACCATCGGCTCGGGTGCGTACCAGCGCGCACTTGCAGAACTCGGTGCTGATGTTCAATTGACAGCCGCAGCGTGCCCAGGGTTCGTTGAATTCGTCGAACGCGGTCAGACCTCGGGCGATGAAGTGATGGTGTTGGCAGAGCGCCTCTTGGCCCCGGTTCGTGATGCGGGGGTCGATGCGCTGCTGCTTGGTTGCACGCATTATCCGTATCTTTCTCGCGTTATTTCTGAAGTTATGGGCCCTGATGTCGTGCTCGTGAGTAGCGCTGACGAGACAGCATTTGAGCTTCGACGCATGTTGGGAGCTGCGCACTTGCGTCGAGGTCACACGCATACGGGCCACCATGAGTTCTATTCCTCTGGCGATGTGGCATGGTTTGCAGACCTTGGTCGTCGTCTTCTTGGTCCAGAGTTGGAACAGGCGCAACACTGGCACGGAACTCACAGACACGGGAGCAACTAGCAATGGCACGACCAGACGGACGATCACACGACGAACTTCGCCCCATCACCTTCGAGCGCGACTACACCGAGATGTCGGCAGGAAGCGTGCTCGTGTCATTCGGGCGCACGCGTGTGCTGTGCACCGCTTCGGTCGATGAAGACGTGCCGCGTTGGATGAAGGGCAGCGGCAAGGGTTGGGTGACCGCCGAGTATTCGATGTTGCCCGGCTCATCGCCAGAGCGCGTTGACCGCGAGGCAGCCAAAGGGAAGCAGAGTGGTCGCACCGTCGAGATTCAACGGCTCATTGGTCGCTCGTTGCGTGCGGCATGCGACATGAACATCTTGGGTGAGCGACAAGTGGTGGTCGATTGCGACGTATTGCAAGCAGATGGTGGAACTCGTACTGCAAGCATTTGCGGCGGCTTTCTTGCTTTGCATGACGCACTGACGCGCCTTGTTCAAAATGGATCAATAAAGAATCATCCACTGCATTCGCAGTGTGCAGCGATTTCGGTTGGGGTTCATTCAGGTACACCGGTGCTTGATCTTCCATACATCGAGGACAGCAGTGCCGAAGTCGACATGAATGTGGTGATGCTGCGCCCTCGAGACGGCGGAGAGGCGCGCTTCGTCGAAGTGCAGGGGACTGCCGAGGGGCTCGCGTTCACACGAGGAGAGCTTGACTCATTGCTCGAATTGGCGAACGGCGGCCTCAATCGCATTTTTGATCTGCAGTCTGAGTTGTTGTCGGTTGCTCCGCCGCCACGACCGCTCGGACGCTGATTCGAAAACGTTGGTGGCGATGATTGACATCGTCTGTGCGACAGCGAACGCACACAAGGTCACTGAAATGGAAACTCTCCTCGGCAGATTGGTTCGGCTTCTTCCGCGCCCTGCAACCTTGGGCGAAGTCGATGAAACATGCGACACGCTCGAAGGCAATGCATTGCTCAAGGCACGCGCGGTATGTGCACACACAGGTCGTGTCGCACTTGCAGACGACACCGGACTTGAAGTCAGCGCGCTCAGTGGGCGACCAGGTGTGCAA
>JBJTGC010000009.1:0-5474 GCA_046093725.1 Actinomycetota bacterium | reverse complement strand
ACACTGACGAAATTGCAGTGATGTACGGGGGGAAAATCGTTGAGAAGGCCCCCACTGAAGTTCTCTTCAAGAACATGCTCATGCCATACACGGCGGCACTGCTTGAGAGCATTCCAAAGATGGATCGACCAAGCCACACGCGCCTGACCACCATTCCCGGCCGACCGCCCGACTTGGTGTCGCCCCCATCCGGTTGTCGATTCGCCCCTCGCTGCCCTGCAGCACAAGAGCGTTGCCACTCTGAGGAGCCCCCGTTGTTATCTGCAAGTTCTCCAGATCACGTGTACGCGTGCTGGTATCCAGTCGGGTCACCCGTGTACCGGGAGGCCAGTGAACGTCGAGCGAAGGAAACTGTCTGATGGCCGGCACCGGGAAAGCACATCTTCGCTCGGGCGAGGCACTCCTGCGTGTCGAAGATCTGGTCGTTGAGTTTCCTGTCGGCCGAACCGGCCTCAAAGTCAACGCGGTGTCCGGAATCAGTTTCGATGTAATGCAGGGCGAAACTCTCGGCATTGTCGGAGAGAGCGGATGCGGCAAGAGCACCACTGGTCGCGCAATCATGCAACTTCCGTCACCAAATTCTGGGGCGGTCGTCTTCAATGGGCAAGACCTCACGCAATTATCCGGTTCAGACATGCGCGAGGCGCGGACAAAGATTCAAATGATCTTCCAGGATCCGATCTCAAGTCTCAACCCGCGGCGCAAAGTACGAGACATCGTGAAAGAGCCCCTTGACATTTGGAAGCGCGGAACAGCTAACGAACAAGATGTGCGAGTCGACAAGGTTCTCGAGGATGTCGGCATAGACCCACAGCGTGCAGCCGAAAGCCAGCCGCACCAATTCAGCGGCGGACAGTTTCAGCGCATCTCAATCGCTCGTTCACTGGTACTTGATCCTTCCCTCATCATTTGTGATGAGCCGGTTTCAGCACTTGACGTCAGCGTGCAGGCACAGGTTCTGAACTTGCTCGAAGACTTAAAGGCCATCTATGGCCTGACACTGATTTTCATCGCACACGACCTTGCAGTCGTCAAGAACATCAGCGACAGAGTCGCAGTCATGTACTTAGGCAAGTTGTGTGAAGTGGCAACGTCGGACGACTTGTACCGACGACCCGCACATCACTACACAAGAGTTCTCCTGGACAGCATTCCTGTTCCAGACCCGAGTCGACCTGTAGCCCACGGTCGCATCGAGGGAGAACCGCCATCGCCGGTACTCCCACCCTCAGGATGCAGGTTCCACACCAGGTGTCCCGCCGCGACAGATCGCTGCCGCAACGAGGAACCACAGATGCGTGATGTCGGCGACAATCACTTTGTCGCGTGCCACCACCCAGCGTGGGGTGGCGATGCTCCGGTGTCAATCACCCGTTGATGTTGGTCGCGTTCGCGCGCGCATGGACGCGTCCATCTTGTCCCGTACTTCGCTCGAATATGACGCCATCACCTGTTGTCGATTCTCCAGGTCAATGGCTGCCTGCATTCCGGGAATCTCCAGTGCCGTCCACATGGCCTCCTTCGTCAACCCCACGCCGACAGCAGTATTCAAGATGATCTCCTCTGCCTTTCGGTAGGCCGCGTCGAGAAGCACATCATCTGGCACGACATCGACGACCAACCCCACGTTCAACGCTTCAGATGCATCAAACGTGCGTCCGGTGAGCATCAGTTCCTGAGCTCGTGCGGCACCGATCAGGCGTGGAAGCAGCCAACTCGTACCGATGTCACAAGCTGACAATCCGATGCGGATAAATGCCGCACTAAAAGACGACGACTTTGCCGCCAAGCGCACGTCCGACCCAAGAACCAAAGCGAATCCGCCGCCCGCCGCAGGACCATTCACCGCCGCAATCACTGGTTGGGGGATGGACCGAAGATGAGGGATCAGTGAAGCAATGTGCTTCTGAGTTGCAAATGAGCGTTCCATCTGGCCAGCACCGGCAGCACCGGGAGCGTCGCCGTATCCACCTAGGTCGAGACCTGCGCAGAAACCTCGTCCAGCTCCTGTCAACACCACCACGCGAACGTCACGATTCATAGACACCTCGTCCAGCACCTCGTGCAAACCCGACACCAACTCGGCGGTCATTGCATTCAGTCGAGACGGGCGATTCATCGTGATCTGGAGCACCCCCTCACGCGGACGCGAGAGAACCAACGGAGATGGATCATGTGCTTCGACGACAGCCATAGATACATCGTGTCACGCCAGCCGGCCGTGCTCACACCCCCGATGTACCGTGAGCATCGTGCAGTATCCGAGTGTCGCGACAATGTCCGTGCTTCGCAATGGTCGCAACGATCCCACAACCCTGATTGGCCCAGATCACTTCTGGCGCGCAACCCACACGCCCGAAGGTCCCGGTGTCATTCATGTCCGCCGAGTCGGCGACGATGTCGACATCAGAGTTCACGGCATGGGCGGTGCGTGGCTCGAGTGTCAATCAGCATCCTTGCTCGGTTGTAACGACCAGGCGCCACTCATCGACACTCCCTACGAAGCAGTCCGCAACGCTCAACGGCGTCACCGAGACGTGAGGATTGTGCGCAGTGGAACTGCGTATCACGAGTTGATTCCGGCAGTTCTCGGACAACGCGTAACGGCCAGTGAAGCGGCTCGACAATGGCGCGAACTGAGCATGACCTACGGTACGAAAGTCTCCGAACATGGCATTGAGCTGTGGAGTCCGCCAGACCCGTGCACACTGGCTCGCCTGCCCTACTTCGAGTTCCACCAATTCGGTATAGAACGACGACGGGCGGAAACGCTACGCGTCGTTGCTCGGCACTTCGAACACCTCTCGTCGTTGTGCAACTTCAGCGGCACCCCGAGCGAGGCCACCAACCAACTCACCCTCTTGCCCGGCGTCGGACCTTGGACTGCAGCAGTTGCCGGTTTCGTTGCCTTTGGCGATGCCGACGCAGTTGCGGTCGGAGATTTCCATCTGAAGAACATGGTGGCGTATGCATTGACGGGTCGGCACCGCGGCACCGACGCTGAAATGCTTGAGTTGCTGGAGCCATTTCGACCACATCGTGGACGCGTCATCCGTTGGTTGTCTCTCGACGGTTGGAGTGCCCCGAAGCACGGTCCTCGTCGGCGTAATCTGTCTATCGCCCGCTTCTAGGGCGTCTATGCCACTTCTCGCTTCTCTTCATCTCCGTGATGACGTGGCAACTCATGACCCGTTATGGGCTCGTGCTCTGCGACGCGGAATATTCGCTTACCTCCTCACTCGGGTGTTCGTGTTGCTCGGTGGAGGCATTGCGATCACGTCCTGGGCTGTGCAGGAAAAAGAAAAAGGTCGGCAACCCGAGACGGGCTTTTCGAGCATCGCAAAGTTCCTCGACATGTGGGATGGCCACTGGTACATGGATGTCGTCCGCATGGGCTACCCCCGAGACATCCAAGACAACGTCTCTTACTTCGTCTCAGATGCGCGCGCGGCATTCTTCCCCCTTTATCCCCGCATCGTTTATTACATCGACAAGGTGCTCCCAGGCGGACCTGTGCCGACTGCCCTGCTCGTCAACTTCGTGCTCGGTGCATTGTTCATTTACCTTGCTGGTCGAATAGCGCTCCGACTGTTCGACGTGAAAGTTGCCGAGAAGGCGATGGTCGTACTTTGCCTATTTCCCGGCAGTTTCGTGCTGTCCTTCGCCTATTCAGAAGCGACATTGCTTGTGCTGGCCTGTCTTTGTCTCATTGCCCTCACCGAACGAGCGTGGTTGTGGGCGGGAGTATTCGCTGGCTTGGGAAGTCTTGCGCGACCAAACGGACTTGCTCTCGCCGTAGCTTGCGGTGTTGCCGCAATAATTGCCATTCGTGAGAGACGAGAGTGGTCATCACTTGTGGCACCGTTGCTCGCACCAACCGGGTTCATTGGCTTCATGCTGTTCCTTCGACACCACACTGGCGAGCCTTGGGCATGGTTCAGGGTGCAGAACGAGGCGTGGGACGAAGGTACAAGTTTTGGTCTGACTGCAATTCAAAGAGTCGCCGATGTCGTCGTTCATCCGGTGTCATCTCCCCCAAGCATGATGACGGTCTTGTCGCGCGTGCTCATGGGCATCTTGATCTGGGCGGCCAAGAGACACCGTCTACCAGCGCCCCATGTCGCTTACAGCGTCGTTGTACTTGCGTTGATGCTCATACCTGAGACAGTCACCGCTCGCCCTCGTTTTCTTTTCACCGCGTTTCCACTGTTGTTGGCTTGCGGAGCATTGATGCGAGACGAAGATGGCGATCGCTGGCTGGTCATCGTGGCCATCTTCTCTGCCGGTCTTGTATGCGTGTCGGGTCTGTATGGGGTCTACGGAATCATCCCGTGACAAGTGGCGAGTGTTACTACTCGCCCTCGTCGCCGCGGTCCCAACCTTTGCACTCCATGTCGGCGAGTTGAATGCTGACACCAAGCTGTACTTGTCAGCATCCCCTGGGCATCTTCTCTCTAATGCAGCGCATGCGTGGGATCCGAGTCAGTTTCTCGGATATGTGCCGCACCAGGCTGTTGGATATCTCTGGCCGATGGGACCATTCTTCTGGCTTGGCGACTTCCTAGGTGCACCAGATTGGTTAATGCAGAGGCTTTGGCTCTCTCTCATCTTCACCGCTGCCGGCTCTGGTGCCTACTTCTTCCTTCGCCGACTCGGGTTTCGCGTTGATGGTGCGACTGTTGGCGCTTTGTGTTTCCAGGTCACGCCCTATGTACTGAGTTACCAGTCGCGAACTTCTGTCATGTTGCTGCCGTGGGCGGCAGTGGGTTGGCTTGCGCTTGTTAGTTCACGTGGCGCACGAACACGTACGTGGACACATCCATCCCTTGTCGCACTGCTTGTTTTCACTGTGGGCGGCATCAACGCCACTGCATTGATCATGGTCGCACCTGCTGTTCTCATCGTGGCCCTTCATCAGAAGAAGCAAGCCCCAATATCAGTGGTCTATACGTTCCTGTGGCGTTCTGCGCTGCTCAGTGCTCTGTGTTCGACGTGGTGGATATCAATGCTCGCAATTCAGGCACGCTTCGGGGCCGACGTCTTGTCATACTCAGAGACCCTCGAAGCTGTCTCATCAACATCGACAAGCTTCGAAGTGCTCCGCGGCATGGGTTATTGGCTGAACTATGTGGTGTCCGGACCCCATTACGGAACCTCCGCTGCGATAGGTCTCATCTCCTCGCCCACAGCACTCATCGCAAGCAGTGTTATTCCAGCAGGAGCCCTTGCCTGGCTCGCGATGTCGCGTCACCGTCAGGCGCCTCTAGCAAGCACCCTTGTGGCGGTGGGGCTGGTTATTGCGACCGGCGCGTACGGCATGTCGTCATCTTCGCTTCTCATGCGCTCGCTCTCGAACAACTCTGAGTCAAGCTTGGCACTTGCCTTGCGTAGTAGCACACGCGCAATTCCCGTCTTATTGCTGGGAACCGCAATCGCATGGGCAGGTCTTTCTGAAACGGTTGTCACCCGTATTC
>JBJTGC010000008.1:0-6833 GCA_046093725.1 Actinomycetota bacterium | reverse complement strand
GCTTTGGCCGTATAGATAATTCCCCCAGTCACCTTTCAAACACTACCGAGAGTGCTGACGGCGACCTCTGCTTGCATCGCGACCTCTGCTTGCATCGCGACCGCGACTGTCATCGCGGCTACTGCGGTCGGTGCGACGGTTACTGGTGCGCGCACCGGGGCGCGCACCTGGTCGACCATCGTTTCGACGCTCGCCACGACTGTCACCGCGACGACCGTCTGAACGGCGTCCATCGCTGCTGCGGCCCTTCCAACTGCCGCGACCACTCGAGTTGTCACGACCGCTGGAGTCGTCACGACCACTGAAGTCGTCGCGACGGGGAGAGTCGTCGTTGCGTGGTCCGCGTTCGCGATTGTCAGAGAAACGTCGGCCGTCGCTGCGCTCGGTGCGATCACGGTCGCCCCAGTTGCGCTCTGAACGCTCGCGTCGCGGGCGATCGCTGTCATCGCGACTGCGTTCATCGCGATTGCGATCGTCACGGTTGCGTTCTGAACGATCACGTGAGTCGTCGAAACGATCAGACGGACGCCTCGATCCGTTACGTCGCTGTCCGGGTCGTTGACCTGAACCTTGACGGCGTCCATTTCCGCGACCGCCAGAGCGACCCTCGCCGTTGTGGCGTTGCGGCTTGATGGTGTCGAGGTTTTGCATCTCGCGGAACACACGCTCGCCGGGTGCGATGTCAGTCAACAAGTCGTGTTCGGCATCAACGCGAGTTGTGGTTGCCTCGATTCCGGCATCACGTGCGAGGCGCTTCACGCCACGTCGCTGTTGGTCGGTCATCATGGTGACGACGACGCCAGATTCTCCTGCGCGGGCAGTACGTCCTGACCGGTGCAAGAAGGCCTTTGGCTCTGCAGGCGGATCGGCATGGATGACGAGTGCGACGTTGTCCACGTGAATTCCGCGAGCGGCGATGTCGGTGGCAACAAGTGTGTCGGCGACGCCAGACGAGAACGCTGCAAGGTTGCGTGCGCGCTTTGCCTGCGACAGGTCACCGTGCAGTTCGACTGCCGGCACACCAGACTTCACCAATTGCTCGGCAAGACGACGTGCACCGTGCTTGGTGCGAGTGAACACCATGGAGCGCCCAGGCGCTGCACACAAGTCGGTGATGACCGGAATGCGGTCATTGTTGTTGACATGCAGGATGTGGTGCGTCATCGCATCTGCAGGAATCTCGTCTTCGTCAACCTCGTGTGTCGCGGGGTCGTGAAGGAACTGTCGAACCAGCTTGTCGATGCCACGGTCAAGAGTGGCGGAGAACAGCAGGCGCTGACCGTTCTCTGGTGTGTGCGAGAGGATTTCACGCACATGCTCGAGGAACCCGAGCTCTGCCATGTGATCGGCTTCGTCGAGCACGGTGATTTCGACATCGTCGAGTGACATGTGGCGTGATTCCATGAGGTCGATCATGCGACCAGGACATGCGACGACAATGTCGACGCCGTTGCGTAGTGCTGTGATCTGTCCGTTGTAGGCGACGCCGCCGTACACCGTGGTGTAACGAAGACGGAGTTCCTTTGCGAGCGGAGCGACAACGTCACGAATTTGGTTCGCCAACTCGCGCGTCGGTGCGAGAATGACGGCGCGTGGCGCACCCGAGCGACGTTCACTGTCACTTGCAGCGAGTCGAGCCAAGAGCGGAAGCACGAATGCCAGTGTCTTGCCGCTGCCTGTGCGACCACGACCGAGAACATCTCGGCCTGTGAGTGCGTCTTCGATGGTGGCTACTTGGATAGGGAACGGCTCGGTGATGCCTTGGTGGGCAAGGGCAACGACAAGTTCGTCGGGAAGTGAGAAGTCGGCAAACGTGCGCACGACAGAAGAGGGCCTTTGAAGGTCCATGGTGGGGGTACTCCGATGTGGATCGAGCCACAGATACCGGGATGTACCCATGGATAATGCCGTTATTTTTGCGGCAGCCCCGTCAGGGTATCGGGGTTTTCCCCAGATGGTGTGTCAATCAAGAATGAACTTGATTGCCCCATCGGATGATGCGCGACGCGGATGAAGGACTTTCTCGACCACTTCATATACAGCGAGCAACACGCGACCAACGCGGTACTTACGCGCAACAAGTTTTTCGACGCGGTGCACATCGGGGGCGTCGAGTTCGAATGCAGTTGCGGAGTAGACGGTTGCATTGGTTGAGATGTTGCCGCGGTAGTCGCACACTGCCACCGTCACTTTGTTGTTCTTGCGGATGCGTCGCACCTTGTGTGCTTCGGCTTCGGTCGTGAATGCGTACCCATCGTCAAACGGCACCACCCAGACTGGCGTCTTGACTGGTGTTCCATTCGCACGAAACGACGTGAACGCGATGTAGCGAGCGTCGTTTAGTTCATGTGTCATGAGTCGGGGAGGGGGGACTTGAACCCCCGGCCTCCTGCTCCCAAAGCAGGCGCGCTGCCAACTGCGCCACTCCCCGAGTGGTTGATGTGAGTAACCGAACGCTATCGGTCAACTGGCGCGCTTGGCTTCGCGAGCCAAGCGTCGAGCAGTACGACCTGTCGGCGTGAGATGTCGGTGGTCGAGATCTCCCAGTTCGATGCCGTTGTCGAACAGCACGCGATATCGCTGCCCATTGAAGCCATTGGCCAAGGTCACCTTGCCGGCCGTACCTTCGACGACGCCGTCGAGGTCGGTGCTGGCGGACACGGTGTCTCCCAGTCGGAGATTGACCTGTCCTTCATGCGGACGAGCGAGAGAATGTGGTTTCCACAACGGCACGACACCATTCTTACTGATGGGCTCGTGTCGGTACGGCATCGAACCTCGTGACCTCCGTCGGACAGTCCGCCGAGTACCACCGATACACTCCGAAGCCTGTGAAAAGCACCTGCGAAACGCTCGAAGGCAACAAGGTCAAGTTGCGCGTCGAGATCGATCAGTCTGAATTCGACCGCAATATCGACGCCGCCTTTCGGAAGATCGCCAAGGAGATTCGTCTCCCTGGATTCCGCCCGGGCAAAGCGCCACGCCGAGTGCTTGAAGCTCGTATCGGAATCGATGCCTCCCGTGCTCAGGCGCTGCAAGATGCCATTCCGGAATATCTGAGTCGCGCAGTGCGCGAGCACGACGTCGACATCATCGCTACCCCTGATGTTGAAATGGTGGCCGGCGAAGACAGTGGCGACGTCACGTTCGATGCAACGTGCGAAGTTCGCCCCGAGGTCACTGTGCCTGGTTACAAGGGGCTCCGTGTTGAACTGGTCGCCCCCACAGTCACCGACGAAGAGTTCGATGAGGTGTTGCAGAACGAACGACGTCGGCACGGCAAATTGGTCGATGTCGACCGCGCCGCCGCAATGGGTGACTACGTCATTGTCGACCTAGCCGGCACCCGTGATGGTGAACCAGTAGTCGGCTTGAACACCGAGGACTGGACCTACGAAGTGGGTCGTGGCTGGGTGGCACCTGGTTTTGACGATCAGCTGGTGGGTGGAATGCCCGGCGACGAACTCACGTTTACGGCTACGCCGAATGGCACCGAACAACCTGCAGATTTCGTGGTGAAGGTGCAGCGCGTGCAGGAAATGCAGGTCGGCGACCTCACCGATGAGTGGGTATCGGAAAACATTGCCGAGTTTGACAACGTCGAAGCATGGACGGCGTCGCTACGCGAACGTCTCGAGAGCATGCGCCTCAATCAAATGCGAACCACGCTCGTCGACAAAGTGACCGACGCGCTCGCAACTTTGGTTGATGTCGATGCACCAGAGTCGATGGTGAACAACGATTTGCAAGGTCGCGTGCAGAACACGGTCGCACAGTTCCAGCGTCAAGGAATATCGCTTGATCAATGGCTGTCCGCCACGGGTCAAGACACTGCTTCGTTTGTGGAGGCTTTGAAGGTTCAGAGCGAAAAGGCAGTGAAGGTTGACCTTGCACTTCGAGCGGTTGCAGTTGCAGAGAACATCGAGGCCGATGAAGTCGACATCGAAGCTGAATTCGAAGCGATTGCGGCTCAGGTGAATCAGAAGCCCGCACAGGTTCGCAAGGCCTACGAACAGAACGACGCCGTCGTCGACTTGGCGGCCCAAATTCGCAAGGGCAAGGCACTCGACTGGTTGTTGCACAATGTCGAATATGTCGATGCAACAGGTGCGGCACTTGATCGCGACACGGTTCTTGGCCATTCAGACCACGATCACGCACATCACGCACATAGCCGTCAACATGATGACGAGTCAGCGCACGATCACGATTCGGAGGCTTCGTCGTGAATTTTCAGAACTATTACGTTCCTAACGTCACCGAACAAACAAGTCGTGGCGAGCGCGTCTATGACCTCTACAGCCGTCTGTTGAAAGAAAACATCATCTTTCTTGGCACACCAATCGATGACACCATCGCAAACCTGATCTGCGCACAGCTCATTCACCTTGAGAGTGAAAACCCAGATCGCGACATCAACATCTATATCAACAGCCCCGGCGGCGACATCACTGCGTTGTTTGCCATATACGACACGATGCAGTTCATTCGTAACGACATCGCCACCATTTGCTTGGGTCAGGCAGCATCGGCGGCAGCAGTGTTGTTGGCAGCTGGCACCAAGGGCAAGCGCCTTGCATTGCCGCACAGCCGTGTGATGTTGCATCAGCCATATGGCCAGGTGGGCTATGGCCAGGTCACGGATCTCGAGATTGCCGCCCGCGAAATCCTTCGTATGCGCGACCTGTTGGAGGACATCCTGTCCCACCACACGGGCCAACCACGCGAGCGTGTTCATGCCGATACCGACCGCGACTTCGTAATGGAAGCGCAAGAGGCCCTCGAGTATGGCATCATCGATGACGTGATTTCGTCGCGTCAGTTCGCGGACCGCTCCGGTCCGATTCGCTGACCCGATTGGGGAGGGCACGACGTGGCCAAGTTCGGTGACTCAGGCGAACTGCTGAAGTGCTCGTTCTGCGGTAAGTCGCAGAAGCAGGTCAAGAAACTCATCGCCGGACCCGGCGTGTACATCTGCGACGAGTGCATCGACCTGTGTAATGAAATCATCGAGGAAGAACTTGCTGATCGTGCCGACGTTCGCTTCGACTCGCTTCCGACCCCGCAAGAAACTCGTACATTCCTCGACCAATATGTTGTCGGTCAAGAGAGTGCGAAGAAGGTTCTCTCTGTCGCTGTGTTCCAGCATTACCGCCGGTTGCAATACCTACAACAGAACGCCGGCATCAGGCGTGACGATGTGGAGTTGGCCAAGAGCAATGTGTTGATGCTGGGTCCCACGGGGTGTGGCAAGACCCACATGGCACAGACCCTGGCACGCATGCTGAATGTTCCTTTCGCAGTCGCCGATGCAACAGCGTTGACCGAAGCTGGTTACGTCGGCGAAGACGTCGAGAACATCTTGTTGAAGTTGCTACAGGCGGCTGACTTCGATGTGAAGAAGGCTGAAAGCGGAATCGTTTACATCGACGAAATTGACAAAGTGGCTCGCAAAGCCGAAAACCCCAGCATCACTCGCGATGTGTCGGGTGAGGGTGTGCAGCAAGCGCTGCTGAAGATTCTTGAGGGAACTGTTGCGTCGGTCCCACCGCAGGGTGGCCGCAAGCATCCTCACCAAGAGTTCATTCAGATTGACACCACGAATGTGTTGTTCATCTGCGGTGGAGCTTTCGCGGGCCTCGACCAAATCATTGAGTCACGCATCGGTCACAAGGGCGTCGGTTTCCACGCAACTGTGAAATCGAAAATCGAGAAAGACCCAGGTGAGTTGTTCGCTCAGGTAATGCCTGAAGATCTGCTGAAGTTCGGAATGATTCCGGAATTCGTGGGTCGTTTGCCGATGATTGGCGCGGTGCACAGCCTGTCCAAGGAAGCACTCGTGCAGATTCTCACGGAGCCGAAGAATGCTCTTGTGAAGCAGTATCAGAAGATCTTCGAATTCGAAGATGTCGAGTTGGAGATAACGCCGGCTGCGCTTGAAGCAATCGCGGATCTCGCGCTGAAGCGTCAAACCGGAGCTCGTGGTCTTCGCTCGATTCTTGAAGAAGTGTTGCTCGACATCATGTATGACGTGCCTGGTCGTACGGATGTCGCCAAGGTCGTCGTTGATGTCGATTCCGTCGTTGACAAAGCTGCTCCCAAACTCGTTCCTCGTGGTCCGAGTCGTGTGTCGCGGCCACGTCGCGCCGCCTCCTGATTTCACTCGAACACAGTGGACTTTGCCGCCGCGCTGGCCTACCTCGACGAGCATGCCTCGTACGAAAAGACAGGGCGTATCGACATACCCTCGCTGGCTGGCATCACAAGATTGCTCGAAGCCCTTGGCGACCCGCACCACTCATTCAAAGTTATTCATGTCACTGGTACGAACGGTAAGGGTTCTACAACTGCCATCATCTCGCGGTTACTGATTGCCCACGGCCTCCGTGTCGGCACGTATTCGAGCCCTCACCTTGAGTCAGTACGAGAACGCATTCAAATCGATGGTGAGGCCATCAGTGAGCACGATTTCGCTGGTTTTGTTGCGGACATTGCCCGTGTTGAGCCCATCATTGGGCAACGCCCGAGCTACTTCGAGATTCTGACAGCAGGGGCCTTTGTGCACTTTGCCAACGAGGCGATCGATGTCGCAGTGATTGAAGTGGGAATGCTCGGTCGCTGGGATGCGACAAATGTGGTGTCCCCAGAGGTGTCAGTCATCACAAACATCGCACTTGACCACACAGAATTTGCTGGTCCGGCGCTTGCGGACATTGCGCGAGAGAAGGCCGGCATCATCAAGGCAGAGGGCACAGCGGTGGTGGGCGAGACGCAGCCCGAACTTGTGCAGATCTTTCGTGCGAATATTAGGCAGTACGCCCACGGTCAATATC
>JBJTGC010000007.1:0-13010 GCA_046093725.1 Actinomycetota bacterium | reverse complement strand
GCGCTGACGTCCTGTGCATTGGCGCAGTAATGAAGCACTCAGCGTTGTGGAAGAGCTGACCTGAACGCAGATAACTCCTCTGGGTCCATGGCAACGAGATGAGAATCTTCAGGAAATCTTCCAGCTTCGACATCTGCGCGGTATTCGCTGAAAGCTGCCACTCGTTCTTGTTGAAGCCGGGCGTGTTCTGCGGCAAAGTTTCGATACACCTTCGAGTGTCGCGGAACGTGGGAAATTCCTGACATTTCTTGATTCGATGTGTCGCCGAGGATGTCCATTGCGAAAAGGTATTGGGCATCGCATCCTGAGCCAGAGCCCATTGACCACAACGACAGGGTCTTCAACCGCTTGCTGATTTCAGTGGCGACCTCTGACGGCACCACTTCAATTTCTGCCGCAATCGCTCCTGCATTCTCGAGGGCAACGCACTCGTTGTAGATACGTAGTCCATCGGCGGCTGTTTTCCCGACGGCCCGAAAGCCTCCCGTCCAACCAGCTCGTGAGGGCACCAGTCCGACGTGACCGACCACAGGAATGTATTCCTTCGCCAAGTGCTCTACTCGGTCCATACTGCCCGAGCAGTAAATGCAGTCAGCACCAGCGAGCAGCATCTCGCCAGCCCATCTCAGGTGATCGTCGGCTGAACCTGCCTCAAGGTGGGATCTTCCTGTCAGCGTGAACAGTGACGGTGCGACTTCCCTATAACGAGGATGTGCGACGAGCTCTGGTGGGGCAGACGCCAGATCGATGCCAGCAATCTCGGCAGCACCTGCTTCTTCAAGTGTGAAGATTCTCAACATCGTCAACTGTCGAGTGCCCTTCAACGCGGCGAGATCAGAGACAGTTAGCCGATTACGGGCCATGTGACTTTACGCCTTTGCAAAGGCTGCGAGATGTGCCGCTGCGTCGGCAGTGATTTCGGGGCACACAATCGGAATGACTTCGGTTGCATGCATGGTGCCGAGCACATTGCGACAACGCGTCGACACGCCAGCCTCAAGCAACTTTCGGTAGAAAGCGATACCTTCATCGCGAAGAGGATCACAGTCATTCACGCTGATGACGGTTGGTGGGAAACCAGACACATCCTCGGTAGATGCCCAGTATGGCCACGCAATCGGGTCGCGCTTCTCGAGGTGTTCAATTCCATAGGCGAGTGCAGGACCATTGCCACCAAGTGTGATGAAGATGCCGTTGTTCTCCACTGTGCTTGGAAGTTCAGGACGTGGGTATTCACCCGCAATATATGGACAGAACGCATATAGGCCCTTGACGAGATCTAGTTGATTATCTCGCTTCAACTTCAGGCCAACTGCAAGAGTGAGGTTTCCACCACCGCTTTCACCGCTGACGACGATGCGTGTGTTGTCAACGCGCAGTGCACCAGCATTTGCATGCACCCACTTCAACCCTGAAAGACAGTCGTTTAGCCCGCCGGGGAAGGGTGCAATGTCGTTGACTGAACTTGGCTGCATTGAGTTGCGGAATTCGACCATGACAACACAGATGCCATGATGCGCGATGATCTTGCTCCAGGCGCGGTAGTTGCCCATGGTGCACGAATGCGATGCCATGCCACCACCGTGGATGTAATACACACATGGAACAACCTCATCACCGATGGGACGAGTGACCTCGAGATGAATGATGTTGCCATCGGGCTGCGATTCGATCTTCTCGGTCCACATCTCTAGACCCTTGGCAGTCACGACCTCTTCGGTGTCGCAGATTTCCATCAGTTGGCGCTGGCTCTCAACAAGCTTCAATGCTTCCGGCGATTGGGCAGCAGCCAGAACGTCTTCACGAGTGGCGTATACCGGCGGTTCACCTGACGGCATCAAGTTGAGGATTGCCCGTACTCGAGGGTCAAGTCGGGTGTCTGCGTCTGCGCTATATGCCATGTCAGTGGTGTCCTTCGTTCAAGCGGTTTTCAGGTTGCACTGCATTGTTGCAGTTCAGCCGAAGGCCTCGAGCAACTCAGCGAGAGCGTCGCGAAGGGCCGGGTCGGCGATGACATCTCCGTCGGAGGCGACCTTGTCTGTAATGCCGGGTGAGGTCACCGTGGCAACGACGGCGTTACCGAAGAAGGGGAGCAGGTCGCTGAGTGCCTTGCTGACATTCTTGCCACCACTTGGACCAGGGGTGACGCAGATGAGTGCCACTTTCTTGTCACGAAGAGCCCCCACACCTTTGGGTCTCGTCAGCCAATCAATGGTGTTCTTTGTGAGCGCCGAGTAAGAGAAGTTGTATTCCGGTGCGGCAAGGATGACACCGTCTGCGGCTTCAACGGCGTGTCGAAGCGCTCTCACTGATTCAGGGAGGTTCTCGCCTTCGAGGTCTTCGTTGTAGAACGGCACAGCGCTGAGGTCGAACAGCGTCAGGGTCATGTCAGCGGGGCTCAACTGTTGAAGTGCTCGCAGAATGCGCGTGTGAAACGAACCGACGCGAGTCGAGCCACTGAAAGCAATGATGTTCTTCAATGAAGTGCCCTTAGTTTGAGAATGATCCAGAAGGAAGGTCAGTTTCACCATTCACAATGGCGTCGACAATTCGTCTGGCCACTTTCAAAGGTTCAAGTCCTTGAGGGAAACGTGGTGCCGTACCCGCGACAGCTCGAGCAGCGAGACCAGTTTCAGTATGCGGCGGCCGCGCATCGATGACTCGAACACCCAGCCGACGTGCCTCACGGCCGAATCCTTCGTTGAAAGACTTCACCGCCGCCTTTGATGCTCCGTATGTCGCCATGCCCGGAAGGTTCTGTTCAGCAATGACACCTGAGATTCCGACGATGACACCACCTTTTGACATCTTCGGTAGTGCAGCTGTACACAGAAAGATGTGAGTGAAAGTGTTCGTGAGAAACAGCTCTTCAACAGTGTCTGTGCTTGTCGCATTGACATCGCCGAAGGCGACGACGCCCACACCATTAACTACGACATCGAGGTGTCCATGTTGTTTGACGATCTGGTCGACCACATGTTCGGCATTGTCGGGAAGTCTCAGATCTGCCACGACGTGACTTGGTGAATCAACACTTGACCGAGAAACAGTGATAACCGTTGCACCTTGTCGGCGAAGTTCTTCGGCAACAAGGTGGCCGATCCCCCCCGTGCCGCCAGCAACGAGTGCCACTTTCCCACTGAGGTCGAATGAATCAGCCACCAAGTTGAACGCTACGACACCAACGCTCGCAGCTACTTGTCGAGGTGTGAGATGCGTTAGGCGGTTGTGTCGGGCACCCAGTTTCCATGGAAGCCGTTCGGTACACGAACGGGAAGATGAACCACAGCGACCGGATCAGCATCGAGTGCCTGTGCGTCGAAAACCGCCAAGTCTGAAGTATTCGATGCCGTGTCATGGCGCAGAGCCATCACGTACCCATCGTCTTCTTGTTGCGAATTCTCGCGAGGTATGAATACTGGTTCGCCATAGCCAAAGCGTGGCTGGTCGCTACGAGCAGTAATCGCACCAGTGTGATGGTCGACCTTGATCAGTGTGTCTTGGGCGAATTGTTTCCCGATACCTGCTGAATATCCGTATCTATAGGGAAGGCCAATCAACGACTCGTTGATTCGTGGGAACTCTTGTGGCCTGTCGCTGACACACGTTGTGGAGGACTTGCCGGTGAGCGGGTTCAGGCGCCAGCGGTCGAGAGTGGGGTCGCCTTCGCTTGGTCCGCGACGCTCGCGATCAAACATTTTCGGATGACGTGCTGCATCAAGCACCACGTCTTCTCCGTCGTCGTAGGCGTTCATCGGATGGAAGATGTAACACGGGTCAATAGACACCCATTTCACATCAGCCGCCGATCCTTCACGGGGGAGGAAACCGACACGTGCGTCGTACTCATGGTCCCAGTAGTACGGCAACGAAGACCCGGCCATCGCTGCGTCGAGGTTGAACACACATGGAAGGTCGAAGACCAACACATATTTTTCAGTGAAGGCAATGTCATGGATCATTGGCCCGCCTTGCACGTCGATGTCGACGGTTTTTCGCACCTGACCCGAAGCGTCAACAACGAGGTACTGCACCTTGTTTCCCCAGCCCCACCAATAGGTCATCACGTGCAATTCACCTGTTAGTGGGTCTTTCTTCGGGTGCGCCGAGAAGGCGTAGGGAAGTGTTCCCTCCAGATTCGACACCTTGATGGTGTCGAGGTCGTATGACAGCTCCACCGGTGGTGAACCAGCTTCGACGATGGCGAATGTCTTGCCCGCGTGACCGATGACGCTTGTGTTCGCAGCAAACGTGGGGTGATCTGCAGGCCAATCAGAAGGTTTCGCGTCTTCTCCGAGTGCGCGAGACACCTCTGGGTTGCGCACCCAGCGATTTCGGTACCACTCGGCGCGACCATCACGAAGGCGGATGCCGTGCACCATGCCGTGGCCAATGAACCAGTGATACTCCGCCGCGTTGACTTCGCCGATCGGATTGGGGCCATTGCGCAAATAACGACCGTCAAGTTCCTTGGGCAATACCCCCGTCACGTTCAAATCCGTGATGGTGACTTCATCACGAACAGGTGCAAGATTTCCCTCAAGAAACGGATTGCTCGTCGCGTCAGCGGTGCTCATGTCGCGAGGGTAACACCTCTACTTGAACAAGTGTGTCGTAGAACGCAACACCCCCACCCCAATCAGTTGGGGTGTCGCTTGTCAACACGTTGACCGTGTTCTTGTCGCGGGTGCGCGACCATGTCCAACCGAAGGGAACAATCACCATGCCAGGCCGTGTGCGCGTAGTAGATGCAACCCGCGCAACGACCTCAACTGAACCACGATCGTTGAACACGCGCACCATGTCTCCGTCTTGGATGCCCCGAGCCCGCGCATCATCGGCGGTGATGTCGCAATACATCTCACCTTCTGGGTCGGCGTGCGCTGAAAGATGCGAGTACGACGTGTTGAGGAAGCGCTGATGAGTTTTCGGCGACATCAACACAAGCGGGTATGTGGCGGACATTGGCCCTGCTGGGCCTTCGTTCGCCGGGGTGAACTGCGGGAGGCGACCGTGCCCTTGGCGCTCGAGCTCGGCATTGGCGAATTCATGTCGTCCAGATGTCGTCGCGAAGCCACCATTGGCATATGGCCGAAGATCATCAGGCACGGGAAGTCGAATGACCGCGTCACGTCGCAGAGTGTCGACATCGACACCGGTGAGATAGCGCTCAAGTAGCGAGTCATCTGATTCAAACAGCTCTGGTTCGGTGAACCCCATCGCACGCGACAGCCTGCGCCATAGCTCGGTGTTCGGCACGCTTTCACCAACGGGCTCGATTGCCTTGTGGTTGTAGCCGAGATACAGGTGGCCCCAAGCTGTGACGACATCATCTTGTTCCAGTTGCGTGCATGCCGGAAAGATGACGTCGGCGAAGCGTGCGGTGTCGGTCATGAATTGTTCCGACACCACAGTGAACAAGTCCTCGCGCGAGAGTCCCTGCATGGTGAGACCTGCGTGTGGGGCAGTGGCGACTGGGTTGCCGTTGTAGACGAACAATGCTTTCACCGGTGGGTTCAGTTCCTCTGTTGTGAGTGCCCAGCCGATGGTGTTCATGCTGATCGGGCGACGTTGTTTCCCGGCGGCAAGGTGAGGCGCGTCAAATGATGAGTCGTTGACGAAATCATTGACATACGAACCCACACTTCGTGAGTACCCACCGCCTTTGTGTTTCCATGCACCAGTCAGAGAGGGGAGGCACACGATGGTTCTGAAGAACTGTGCGCCATGTTCGCGGTGTTCGGCCCCGATGAGAGTACGAATGAACGCAGGTGCTGTCGTTGCGTATTCACGTGCAAGTGCCTCGATGACATCTGCTTCGATTCCACAAATCGCGGCAGCGTGCGTCGGTGTCCACTCTGCTACATGCGCAGCCAACTCTTCGAAACCACTTGTGTGGTTGGCGACATAGTCATGGTCGACCAAGTCGTCGCGGATAATCACGTGCATCATTGCCAACATCAACGCGATGTCAGTTCCTGGCAGTGGCTGGATGAACTGATCTGCAGAATCTGCGGTGATAGTACGAACCGGATCGATCACAACAACCTTCGCACCCTTGGTGCGCGCTTCCTCGATGAAAGGCCACAGGTGTCGGTTCGTCAGCTTGGTGTTCGTTCCCCACAGCAACACGAGTTTGGAATAGCGAACGTCAAGTGGGTCGCATGTGAGAGCAGAGCCGATTGCAGTGACCGTCGCATAAGCAGCAGTTCCGCCACAGAGTGAGTCAACTTGGCGAGATGAACCGAGCTTGGCGAAGAAACGCCGGTCAAGCGAGTTCATCATGAGAGACCCTTGCGTGCCCGCGTCGCCCCACGGAACAATGGCTTCACCGCCCCACGAAGTGATGATGTCGCCAAGTTGCGTCGCGACAAGTGCTAACGCTTCGTCCCAACTTGCTCGACGGAACTTGCCCTCACCTTTCGCACCGTCACGAATGAGAGGGGTGAGGATGCGATCGGGGCTGTACACGCGATCAAGAATGCGGTTTACCTTGGGGCATAACTCGCCCTTTGAGTACGGATGAGATGGGTTGCCGCGAATCTTGACCGCAACACCACCCTCAACTGTCACTTCCCAGCCGCATGAGTCGGGACAGTCGTGGTGACATGTTCCGAGCACCGTCGATGAAGTCACCTCTTTATTCTGCCAGCCGCGCCTTCATCAAGCGAATGAGTAATGCAGCATCAATGTCCCAGTCGGCAGGAACGATGAACGTGTGCTTGTTGACCTTGAAATCGGCGAGCAGGTCCGTCGACGATTTCAGCAATGCGGGGCTGAACATGTTGATTGTCAAGTGGTTCTTCGACGCGGAAAGGCCGAACACGTAAGCGTCGCCGCGCTTCAACATCGGCTGATTCCATGCAACGACCAGTTCCAATGTCGGGTACTTCTTCTGGATGACTCCAAATATCTTCTTTGCTGTCTTTGCATGTGTCGGAGCAAGGGATGCGAAATAGTCCTTTGGAGTGGCAAAACGCCGCGAAGTGGTCGAGCCGCGATGGTGCATCACGAGTGCGTTGGCATGAGCTTGGCTGAAGCCGTGCTTCTCTCGGAGGAACGCGATTTGTTCTGGGTATTTCGCATCGCCGAGCTTCTTCAACAGCCCCAGCCAATGCGAGGCCGGCTTGCCATGTTTCTTTTCGATGGCAGGGAAGTGCTTCGAGCGCTCACCTTCGGTTGCGCTCATTGCGATGACATGTGGGCTCGGAATTCCATGTCCGCAAGTCGCTTCTTATCGTCAGGGGACAATTCACTCAGTCGTTCAAGCGTAACGGAATTGATTTGGGAAGTGCATTCGAACACGTGTGGATAAGGCCCGACAGGCGCACCCGTGTCGAGGCCAACGTCAAATGTTTCGCCACTCATCGAAAACACAACCGGTACCGTGGCATTGAGGCGGGCTGATGACTGTGGGTCACCGTCAACTGTCAAGTACGCGGTTCCACCTGCACCCATGCCACCGTCGTAGTCGAACTCGACGATGACTTGGTGGGCACCGGGCAGAAGCGTTTTCCCTTGAATTTTGGTGAAGACGCGCCCAAACAAGTTGTAGTAATACACCGGTGCGCCGTTGTCGAGGTAGAGAGACCAACCCGCGAGGTTTCCGCCTTGGCAACAGATGACACCGGAGTCACCTGATGTGCGAGTCTCGATGTCCGCAGTGATGCGGAACGAACAATTCTTTAGATTGACAACCACCGGCTCTGGTATGCGCACATGTGCTCGGTTGTATGTCATCGATGTCAGGGCCCCGAGAGCCGACGGTACGACGAGGTCTGGGTGACGTCCTGAGCCTGGGTCTCGAAGTGGATACACGAAACATCTCTTTGCTTCGGCATCGAAGAGATCAATGAGTTCAGCAAGTTTTTCTGGATGCTCATCAGCAAGGTCGACACCTTGAGAGAAGTCGTTCTCAATGTTGTACAGCTCCCATTTTTCTTGCGGCCCGTCGAATGGCATCGGTACGAAGCGAATCCAGGGAGGGCGACCATGAAAGCAGGATGCAATCCAGCCATCGTGATACATCGCGCGATTTCCAAGAATCTCGAAATACTGCGTGGTGCGCTTGCTCCGGGCGTCACCGTCATCAAACGAGTACTCCATAGACACGCCATCGACAGGGTCTTGTTGAACGCCATTGACGACGTCAGGCTGCGTGATTCCGGCGGCTTCGAGAACAGTGGGCCAGATGTCCACCACATGGTGAAATTGGGATCGCAGTTCACCTGGTTTGGTGAAGCGGCTGGGCCAGCGCATCACCATGCCGTTGCGTGTGCCGCCAAAATGCGACGCCACCTGTTTCATCCACTGGAAAGGGGAGTCGAGGGCCCATGCCCACGCGATGTTGTAGTGATTCTCACACTTTGCCGAACCAAAATCGTCGATGTGTTCGAGAAGCCACTCGGGATCTTCGGCAATGCCGTTCTGGAAGGATGGTGCTGCCCACGCGCCGTTCACAGTGCCTTCCGCAGACGCGCCATTGTCACCTGTGATGTAGATGACGAGCGTGTCGTCTTTTGCACCGATCGAGTCGATGTGCGAGATGAGTCGACCGATGTGATGATCGGTGTGCGCAAGGAATGCAGCAAACACTTCCATCAAGCGCGACGCGACGGGCTTGTAGCGGTCTGGGTATTCCTCCCACGATGGAATTCCTTCTGGCCGAGGTGTCAGTTGTGTGCCAGTCGGAATAACGCCCATCGAGAGTTGCCGCTCGTAAATCTCATGTCGAAGTGCATCCCAGCCGCCATCAAAACGACCTTTGAACTTGTCGATCCACTCTTGAGGCACATGATGTGGAGTGTGAACTGCAGGCGTTGGCAAGTACATGAACCATGGTTTGCCCGGAGCAGTGGAACGCATTCGGTCAATCCATTCGATTGACCGATCAATGAGGTCTTCGGTGAGGTGATAGTCCTCGCGACCAACATAGGGAAACACCGGTGTCGTCTGGTCGTACACGGGTGGCTCGTACTGAGAAGCTTCTGCGTTGATGATGCCGTAGAAACGGTCGAAACCAAGCCCTGTTGCCCAGCGGTCGAATGGTCCGGCTGGGCCTTGTTCCCACGTTGGGGTGAGATGCCACTTGCCAAAACACCCGGTGGCGTAACCATTTAGTCGCAACACTTCGGCGATGGTCGCGGTTGATTTTGGAATTCGAGTGTCATAACCCGGGAATGTGTTCGCATTTTCCGGGATACCGCCCATGTGTGCAAAGTGATGATTTCGGCCAGTGAGCAATGCTGCTCGTGTTGGCGAACAGAGTGCGGTTGTGTGGAATTGGTTGTATTTCAAACCTTCGCTAGCGAGCGTGTCGCAAGTCGGTGTGGGTATTGGACCGCCAAATGTGCTGAACGACCCGAAACCGACGTCATCGAGCAGGATGACGAGAACGTTCGGTGCACCGCGAGGCGCGCCGTTCAGATCTAATCGGGCTGGTGTCGCATCTTGCAGCAGCCGTGTGATGTTGCCGGTGAACGGTGGCTCAGAGTGTGGCAGTTGTGTCATTGTCGTGTCACTCAAGTCCGGGCATATCGAACACGGCGAGAGCAGAACGAACACGAGAGGCATCTCCATCGACAATCAAAGCATTCTGTGAAAGCGCATCGTCCACCGTCATCGTGCCCCCGAGAAGTTTGGACCACGCGGTCTTGTCAAGCGTGAGGGTGTCTGTTGCTTCACTTGCATCGGTGGTAACAGCCACGCAGTTACGAACGTGCAGGCCGACGATGTCACCCGAAATGATGAGCCGTAGATGAACATCTAGTCCGACTGCACGCTCTGGCACCACGAGCACACGCAAAAGGCGAACTGAATCGACCACATTCATTCCGAGTACTTGTCGTTCACGCAAACGGTGAACTCGATGCCGGTCGAGGCTCTCTGTCCCTTCGATGTCTCGCGCGCGAGTGAGACACCAATTGCGAATGTTTGCTGCGGTCGACTGTTGGCCGACTTTTCGCAATACTGAGGCAAGGAGTGATTTGTCTGTGTCTTCCGCACCACTGTGTTTACACAACCATGAAGCAAGCTCGAGCGCCCATCGCAGATCACCGGACTTGATTGATGTGACGACTGAATCTCGCACTCGTTGCGTCCCGCCGAAACCCGCGATGAGTTTGTCTGCGCGCTCCTGCGGCGGAACGGGGAACAGCCACTCGGGGTCATCATCGAACCACCCACGAATGCCGGTGTACACCTGACGCACATGGTGCTCCACGAGGCCGTAGTGCTGAGTGGTGAAGTAGTCGTCCTCTGAGCCCGGTGGCAGTTCGACCATGTGTGCAATCTCATCCATCGTGTAGCCGCGATTCATGAGGCGCACCGTCTGATCCCAGATCAATTGGATGACGTCGCGGTACTTGATGACTCGTTTGCGAATGTCATCTGCACCGGACAATGGTGGACCGTGCGTTGCAATGAGGTGCTCTGGCCGCAACGCAAGAACATGGTCGATTCCCGGCAACATGTTTTGAGGGTTGCGGTATTCCTCGCCGCGAATTGCGTACACATTGAACACTGCAGGCCACACATTGTTTTGAACGCACACTCCCAGCTCCGGAAACCAATACGTGAGAGAGTCATCCGCATCAGACGGTGCGTACGAGGTCTCGACTCGAAGTCCAGCGACTGAGAGAACTTCACCGCCTTGCAATGTCGTTGTGGGTGGAATGAACCCTGGCGTGAATGGACGATGGTCCGGATTTCGGTAGTACAGACCAAGACCGACACTGACCAGTCCGTCTGGTCCGTCGAGAGGTAGTGCAGTTCCGAACTGTTGCACCAATCCACGCGCATATGACGGGCCGATTTCTCCTGATGCGCGCGCAATATTGCTGACTATTCGTTCATGACCGTAGATAGGCATCGCGGCGCCGAGAGGAGAGTCGATTGCCGCGGTGCCGGCCACGTAATGAAAATGGGTGTAGAGCACGGCGACAATTGGGATGTCTGTGTGGTGTCGCAACTCTTGGAGAGCAGCGCGCATCTCTTCGACACATTCACCAGTATCGATGGCGATGATGCCCTCCGGACCCTCAATAAATGTCTGGTTCGAGAGCCCGTTACCAACCAGTGTCCACACATCGGGTCGAACCGAGTAGAGCTGTCGCTCGAGCCGACCGACTTGTTCAAAGGCGATTCGGTGGGCAAGCTGTCCTCGCGGTCCCGCCACTACGTCACTATCGTGCGAGAACGATTTCATTTTCCCGCTCATCGTGTCATTCTGTCATTGTGAATCGAGCGGTCGACAAAGTTGCGAACACCCCTTCGATTCGGCACCACCCGCATCGTCAACGACTTGGCGGTACGGGCTACTTCCAGCGAGTGGGGCCGGGGCTCATCACTGGAGCAGCCGATGATGACCCCTCGGGAATCGGCACCTACTCGCAAGTCGGCGCGGCTTTTGGGTTTGGTCTGTTGTGGTCGACTTTGGTGGCACTCCCTCTTGCGATAGCGGTACAGGAAGCAACAGCACGACTCGGTCTGTTGTCGGGAAGTGGTCTCGCATCACTCATCAAACGTGAGATGCCTCGCTGGGTGTTGTATGCATCGCTCGCACTCGTCACAGTGGCGAACACGTTCAACATCGGAGCAGACCTCGGGTCGATGGCGGCCGCAACTCAGATGTTGATCCCGCTTCCAGTTATTGCATTGGTTGTCATCTTCGGACTCTTCATGATGACTCTTGAAATTGTCGTTCCGTATCACAAGTATTCAAAAGTGTTGAGATGGTTGTGCATCTCGCTCGTCTCATACATCGCGGTGATGTTTATCGTCGACGTCAACTGGGGTGACGTGGCCAAATCAGTTCTTGTTCCTGAGTTCTCATTCACGAAGGCAACAGTTGCTGCTCTCATCGCGCTCTTCGGTACAACTATTTCGCCATACCTCTTCTTCTGGCAGACGAGCGAGGAAGTTGAAGAGCTTCAAGATCACGGAATGACCTCTGGTGATGGTGACGGAGTCGACACACATCTACGAGCGATGCGCGGCGATGTTGTGGCAGGTATGTCATCTGGAGTACTAGTGATGTTCGCGATCATGGTGACGTCAGCAGCGACACTCGGCAAAGCCGGCATCACAACTGTCAGCACGGCCGAGGAAGCGGCGTTGGCCCTTGAACCACTGGCAGGAAGTGCTGCGAAGTTGTTGTTCACGCTCGGAATAGTGGGCACCGGTCTTCTTGCTGTGCCTGTGTTGGCGGGGTCGACGTCGTATGCAATTGCAGAAACGTTCGGATGGCGAGAGGGCTTGGGTCTCAAAATGACACAGGCCAAGGCGTTCTACATGGTGATTGTTGGATCAATGGTCGTGGGGATGCTGATGAACATGGTTGGCACCAACCCCGTTCGCATGCTCTATTGGGCCTCGATTCTGAATGGGCTTGCTGCACCGCCGCTCATTGTGGTGATTTTGTTGTTGTCCCGGCGTCGGCATCTGCTGGGGCACCACGTGAGCGGGCGGGTGTCCACGTGGCTGGTGGCTGCCGCGGCAACCGTCTCGGCGGTACTTCCCGTCCTTTATTTAATGGCATAGGGCTCTGGCGCGTCGATGACGACCTCTCACGGTAGGGGCTATCGTTAGACCATCGGATTCCTCGGGAGGGGTTGTCATGAACATTCGTCGCATCAAAGGTTTACTTGCCGTCGCCACCGTTGTGGTTGGCGGCTCCGTTGTGTTGTCAGGCCAGGTTGAAGCGGCTTCGAAGACAACAACCATCAAAGCGTCTCTCGCATCGAACTATCGATTGTTGGCCGTGGCGTCATCGGGCAAGGCATACCTTGCACGCTCGACTGGTGGAAAAGTTTCACTCGCTGGTATTCCAAAGTCCGATACAAACGGCATGACGTTGTCGGTGTTGAACTCTGACGGCGCGTACGTCGGTCCGGTGATGCTCGGTTACACCGACTCCAAGGGCAAGGCGACCACGGCGGCAAAAGGTACGAAAGGCCTCACAAATCTGAAGACTGCTAAGGGTTCCACGGTCAGTCTTGGTTCCATCAAGG
>JBJTGC010000006.1:0-3889 GCA_046093725.1 Actinomycetota bacterium | reverse complement strand
GTGCACACCTTCGATGCCTGCGCGAAGGACTTCGGACACGTACGCGCTGTACGTGAGAACGAGAGCGACAGTGCCCCACAACAGGGGGCTGTTCCATGGTCGCTCGAGACCAAGGCCCGGAACACCAAAGCCGATGAGGTAGATCCACAGCAGCACAGGTACGCCGCGCATGACGTCCACGAAAGCGATTGTGAACATTCGCAGCGGAAACAAGGCCGGGGATCGTGAGTTGCGCAACAGGGCGACGGTTAGCGCGACGGTGAAGATGAGCGGCACAGACCACAAGAAGATCTTGACGTCGAGCACGAATGCTTCGAGCAAGCGTGGAAACGACGATTGAAATTGATCGAAATCAAAGAAAGATGCTCGCACTCGGTCCCAGCGAGGCATTCGAGGGATGAGCACAATGAGTGCGACCAGCACGATGATCGTGCTGGTCGTTGCGATGGTCAATGAACGACGTCTCTGACGCCGCTCGAAGTCGGCGCGCCGAGGATCCGTGTTGGACACCGACGCGCCGACCTTCTCGAGAAGTAGTCGAGTATTAGAGCGCCAGAACCGGCGCGCCGGTCTTGTCAGACAGCCATTGGCTCTCGATTGTGGCGAGAGTTCCGTCTGACTTCAATGTGGCAAGAGCGGTATTGACACATTCGACGAGCGGATTGTCGAGATCGAACACCAGACCGAATTCATCTGCAGTCACGCCGCTCTGTGCGGGGAACTGACCGATGACTTTGGAGCCCTCAATCTCGACGGCCGAAATGTAGAAGGCTGTTGGCAAGTCGACGACGATCGCATCGATTTGCTTTGCCTCAAGTGCAGCCTTTGCACCAGCGTTGTCGTCATATGCGAACGGTTCGGCATCGGGCTTGATGACATTGGTGATGAAGTCGAGGCTGGTCGTACCTGCCTGTGCGCCGAACTTCAATCCCTTCAGATCTGCAACGGACGTTGCACCAGCTGCCGCCGAGTCAGCGAAACCAACAATGGCTTGGTTCGTGGTGTAGTACGGATCGCTGAAGCTCACTGTCTTCTTGCGCTCGTCGGTGATCGAGAACTGCTGCAAGTTGAAGTCGTAGTTCTTTGCGCCTGGCTGAATTGCTTCATCGAAAGATGTACGCACCCAAGTGACGTTTTCCTTCGTGAAACCCAGTTCGTCAGCAACGGCATATGCGACTGCCGCTTCAAAGCCCTCGCCACTGTCTGGTGCGTCGTTCACGACCCATGGTTCGTATGCCGGCGTACCGGTTGCAATGGTGAGCTTGCCATCGGCAAGTGTCTTGCCTGAGGTGCACTCATTTCCGGCACCGCCTGATGCTTCTTCTGTCGCGGCTGCGGTGGTGTCGGTAGAGGAGTCACTGCCTCCGCATGCCGCCAGCAGCGTGAGGCTGACGAGTGCGGCTGCAAGTGCGCGCTGGTGGGTTCGCATGGATTGCCTTTCGGTTGAGGTGATGGCCACGAAGAGCCGACGCGACATTAGCAAGGTCTGACCTAATCCCGACCATTTTTGTCGGGATTAACCCATTGACAGTGAGACGAAAATCGTTTTAGTGTCTCAGTGTGGCGTTGTTCACAGATGACCGGCTAACAGACGAATCACTTGACGTGTCGCGCGATGTCGTCACGGAGTCGCCCATCGACTCCATTGTTTTTGCTGCACGAATGTCGGTGCGTCGTTGGGGCTGGGACAAAGTCACCATGGACGACATCTGCGCAGAAGCAGGCGTCTCACGAGCAACGTTGTATCGGTTGTTCCCCGGTGGCCGCGATGTTCTCTTTGATGCCATGCGAGATGTTCGTCGCCGAGAGTTCTTCGAGAAATTGCGCTCGAGAGTCGAGGGTGCTGAGACATTTGAAGACTTCATCGTCACTGCAATCACAGTCGCATCAGTCGAACTTCGGGAAGACACCGAACTGGCCACGATGATCGCCACAGCACCAGGGGAGACGCTTGGCCACCTCACGATCAGCGACGTTCCTCACATCGTGAGCTCGGCCACTTCATTCCTAGCGCCACTTGCTGAGCGATTCGTGAGTCGCAACGAAGCCGAACAGATGCTCGAAGTGATCTCGCGACTTGTCATCTCTGTGTTTCTTGCGCCATCAAACCATTTCAACTTCACGGATGAGGCGAGCGTACGCAAATTCGTCCGCAGCTACATCCCTCAATCACTACTCACCAACTAGTCCAAAACACAATCTCTTCATTAACGGAGGAACTATGAGCATCACCGAAAACACCAACAAGGACATGATCGGTCGTGACGACATCAATGATGTTGAAGCGATTCTTTCAATCACCAATCACGATGTCGACGCCGTCAGTCACATCGTGAAGAACAACGCCGACTCGCTCTTCACTTGGGATTACTCCCTGGCACGGCCCCAATTGCGAAAGCTGTATGAGAAGGCAAAGACCGGACAATGGAATGGCACCACGGACCTTCCGTGGGACACTGAAGTCGACAACGAAAAGCAGATCGCATACGACCAGCAGATGCTCGGAGCTGGGCTTGACCCGACGCTCTACTCAGAGACACCGCTCGCCAAATGGGGTGACAAGGAGTGGATTGAGTTCGGAATCGAGGGTCGTCGCTGGCAGCTGTCCCAATTCCTTCACGGTGACCAAGGTGCATTGCTTTGCACCGCCAAGATCACTGAGACCGTTCCGTGGTACGACGCCAAGTTGTACGCGAGCACGCAAGTGGTGGATGAAGCTCGTCACGTCGAGGTTTTTGCTCGCTACTTGGAAGAGAAGATGGGCGGCGAGTACCAGATCAATGCGCACTTGCGTTTATTGCTGGACGACATCATCAATGACAGCCGTTGGGACATGACATATCTCGGTATGCAGATCATGGTTGAAGGTCTCGCACTCGCAGCATTTGGTTTCTTGCACCAGCTCACAAACGAGCCACTGCTTCGTCAGCTGCTTCGCTATGTCATGAGCGACGAAGCACGTCATGTGGCGTTCGGCGTTTTGAGCCTTCAAGAGGCGTACACGCAGATGTCTGATGCCGAAATCAAAGAACGTCAAGAGTTCGCTTTTGAGGCGAGCGTGCGCATGCGCGATCGATTCCTTCAGCAGGAAGTGTGGGACCGCATGGGCATCGACACCCGCGTCATGGCGCCCCTCATCCTTCATGACCCGCAGCGTCAGTTGTTCCAGCAGATGTTGTTCTCCAAGATTGTGCCGAACTGCAAGAAATTGGGTCTTCTCGACCGCAATGACAAGTGGTTGCGCCGTCGCTTCGAGGAACTCGGCGTCATCCAGTTCGAAGATTGGGTGGACACTGGCGAGGAGTACGCAAACTTCGAACTCGGCAAAGACATCGACCCAGCCGCTCACGCCTGATCAACCGCCCTTGCTCAATCGAGCAGGGGCTGGTCAGCCGAAGTCACTACCATTCACAGGGTCATGGCTCTTTTCGGCGACGTCCTCACCGCGATGATCACTCCGTTTCGGAGTGATGGTTCGCTGAATATCGAAGAAGCTGTGCGCCTTGCGCGTTGGCTGCAGGACAACGGCAATGACGGTCTCGTCGTGTCGGGAACAACAGGCGAGTCATCAACGCTGACCGATGACGAAAAGTTGACACTTTGGGAAGCGGTGGCGGCTGCAGTCACTATTCCTGTTGTCGCTGGAACTGGCTCGAATGACACAGCTCATTCGGTGCATCTCACGAGACAAGTGACGAAGCTTGGTGTGGCAGGAATTCTCGCAGTTGGTCCGTATTACAACAGGCCGTCACAGTCGGGAATCGCAGCGCACCTTCGTGCGATGGCCGACGCCACCACCTTGCCAGTCGTTGTGTACGACATTCCTGTGCGCACCGGTCGCAAGATCTCAACAGCAACCCTGCTTGATCTGGCGCACAACGTGAAGAAC
>JBJTGC010000005.1:0-2181 GCA_046093725.1 Actinomycetota bacterium | reverse complement strand
GACGTGCACTCCGGTGACGAAAAGAAGATCAAGCGTCTCCTCGCAGAGCGCTGAGCAAGAACGACATTCTGAGAAAGGAGCCAACACATGGCACGCGTCAAGAGGGCGGTACACGCCCGCAAGAAGCACAGAGCGGTACTCGAAAAGGCCAAGGGTTACTACGGCAACAAGAGTCGGTCATTCCGCGCAGCGAATGAACAGGTACTTCACTCCGGTCAGTACGCATTTCGTGACCGCCGCGCAAAGAAGGGCGAGTTCCGCAGTCTGTGGATTCAGCGCATCAATGCAGCTTGTCGTCAGAACGACATGAGCTACAGCCGATTCATTGCCGGATTGAACGCCGCCGGAGTCGAGGTCGATCGCAAGGTCCTCGCCGACATCGCGGTACGCGACGCCGAGGCATTTGCCAAACTCGTCGCCACGGCAAAGGGCGCGCTCAACTGAGCGGACACAACTTGTCCTCGTCGAACCCACGGGTTCGCGAACTGCGGCGCCTTATCGGGCGCCGCAGTTCTCGTTATGACGCAAGTCGGTTCATCGTGGAAGGGCCTGGGCTGATCTGTGATGCGTTCGACGCAGGTTGGAATGTGCTTGAGGTGTACGTCCGCGACGGAGTGGATGACCCACTCGATGGGGCCGTTGAGTGCAACTCTCTCGATAGCAAGACCTTCGATTCAATCAGTGACACCGTGTCGCCCCAAGGAGCGCTTGCTGTCGTTGAAATGCGTGACGCAAGTGTTGACGCGGCCGCCTCTGCTGATTCCTGGAGCGTTGTGCTTGAAGATGTCTCGGATCCGGGAAACATGGGCACCATCATCAGGAGCGCAGAAGCTTCCGGGTGTGGGCACATTGTGCTGGTAGGCGACTGCGTTGATCCCTATTCGCCCAAAGTTGTGCGGTCGTCTGCTGGGGCACTGTTTCATGTGCCGGTCACTGTGGGGGCAACGTGGACTGACGTCACCCGAACCTCAGCGCGCATTGTCGGTACCACGTCGCACGACTCAATCGGCTCAACGAATGTGAAATCCATCTACGACGTCGACATGGGCGGGTCGCTCGTATTGGTGTTCGGCAACGAGGCGCACGGCGTTTCTGTGGCCGCACCTGTGACTGAATGGGTCACCATTCCACATGTGGGCCGCTCAGAGAGTCTGAACGTCGCCATGGCTGCAACGGTTATGTGCATGCATGTTGCTCGTAGCCGAATGGAAATGGTCTCACGACGCCAACAAGGCGGGGAGTAGCGTCTTTCCCGCATGGGTTCGCAGTCAGGTGACATTTCCTCCGCACTGAAAGAGGCGCTCGCGGCTCTCGGCGCAGCCGAGTCTCCAGAGGTGGTGCGGTCAATTCTGTCTCAGGCGGTCGGCAAAAAGGGCTCGCTCGGTGCACTCAAGTCTTCGCTCGGGTCCATCGCTGACATCGAGCAGCGGAAGCAAGCGGGTGTCGCCATTAACGCTGCAATGGCAGAGCTCACCCACGCTGCTGATGCGCGAATCTCTGAAATGTCGACCTCAGAGTTGCTCAGCGGCATCGAACGCGATCGTGTTGATGTCACCGAGCGGGCACTGAAGAGTGAGGTGGCTGCGCGTCTTGGTCGAACTCACTTGGTCACCCAGGCGACAGAGCGCTTGGAGGATGTCTTCATCGGTCTTGGCTTTCAGATTGCAGAAGGTCCAGAAGTTGAAAGTGACTTCTACAACTTCGAAGCGCTCAACATGCCTCCTTCCCACCCGGCGCGCAGCATGTGGGACACACTCTTCATTGATCAGGATCCACAGGAAAGTGTGTTGCTTCGCACTCACACATCTCCTGTGCAGGTGAGGGTGATGCAAGAGTGGCCACCTCCGATCTACGCGATCATGCCTGGACGGGTGTTCAGACGCGATACTCCTGATGCAACGCACATGCCGGTCTTTCATCAAATCGAAGGCATGGTCATCGATCGCAACATCACCTTCTCCGACCTTGCCGGAACGATTGAAGCGTTCACGAAGGCATTCTTCGGTTCAGAGTTCACTTCTCGACTTCGCCCTTCCTATTTTCCATTCACTGAACCAAGTGCCGAATTCGACATTCGTCGGCCTGACGGTTCGTGGATCGAACTAGGCGGTTGCGGCATGATGCACCCGCGTGTCATTCGCGCCGGCGGCCTCGACCCAGACGAGTGGGGTGGGTTCGCAT
>JBJTGC010000004.1:0-3136 GCA_046093725.1 Actinomycetota bacterium | reverse complement strand
GCGCACGCCAGGTGTGTCGTAAGTAATGCCCGCTTGCTCGTAATCAGTGATCATCCAGCCCGCACCGATGCCAATTTCGACTCGTCCTGATGACAGCACATCCATGGTTGCCAATTCCTTGGCAAGTACGACGGGGTGTTTGTAGTCGTTGTCGAAGACCAGTGCGCCGATGCGAAGTGAAGACGTGACGGCGGCAGCGGCAGTGAGGGCGGGGATAGGGGCGAACTGCTCGGTGAAGTGATCGGGCATCGTCAGGACATCGAATCCGTTCGCTTCTGCTTTGCGCGCAAGTTCGATCCACGACTTGCCGTCAACCGAGTGCGACGCTTGTATTCCGAATCGGAAGGGCTTTTGAGGCAGTGAGGGCATGGATGCACCGTACCAATGCATGGCTCATGGAGAGTGACCGACGCCGTCGACGTGTCGCCGCTACCGTGGTTTTGCCGTGAAACTTCGAGATCTCTCAGGTCGTCTCCCCGCTGGCCTTGCACGTGGTCCGTGGATGGTGCGCTCAATCGTCGTCGTTGTGGCGTCATCACTCTTCGTGACAGCAGCGCTCGTCGGTGCGGCACCCGCGGCATGGGGAGTGTTGAATTCGCACAACCTCGAACCTGTCTCGTTGCCGCTTTTCGAAGGTCTTGCCAGCCGTTCGCAGATCTTGGACGTGAACGGCGTGCAGATCGGCGTGTTCGAATCAGAGAACAGCCAGCCTTTGGCAATCGAGGATGTGCCCGTTGACGTCATCGCGGCGTTGTTGGCTGTCGAGGATGCCGGCTTCTACGAACACAAGGGCGTGAATTTGCGCGCGCTTGTCCGTGCCACGCTTGCCAACTTTCAATACAGCAGCAGTCGACAAGGTGCATCGACAATCACGCAGCAGGTGGTGAAGAACGAGTTTTTGGCAGGCATGGAGCGAGACGGTCGATACAAGATTCTTCAGGCTCGTTATGCGGTGATGCTCGAAAAGCAAGTGCCGAAGTCAAAAATCATCGAGCGTTACTTGAACACCGTGTATTTCGGAAACAACGCATACGGACTTCAGGCCGCATCGGAGGTGTACTTCGGCAAGCGAGTGCGTGACTTGACGCTCGTCGAAGGAGCTTTTCTTGCAGGGCTCGTGCGCGCTCCATCCAGTTATGACCCGATTCGTAACCCAGAGCAGTCGCGCCGGCGTTTCGGCCAGGTGCTCGAGAGGCTGGTGGAAACCGAACTGATTACCACGGCGCAGTCAGCGGACTTCTACGACACATGGCAAATACCTGAGACTCTCAAGAACATTCCCGAGCAGCAGGTTCGCCGGTCATATTTCTCGGAGATGGTTCGTGACTATCTGCTGAACAAGAGCGACATCCTCGGTGCCACGTACCAGGAACGGTTCAATCGTCTGTATCGCGGTGGTCTTCGGGTTCACACGACACTTGATTCGAAGGCTCAAGTGCTTGCAGAAGATGCGGTCAAGAAACAATTGCCCGCCAACAAGACTGGCATCTCCGCTGCATTGGTGAGCGTCGACAATACGTCGGGCGCGGTGCGTGCAGTCGTTGGTGGCCCGGGGTTCACTGCTGGCCGAAATGAAGTGAACTTGGCCCTTCGACGCCGTCAGACAGGCTCGAGCATCAAAGTGTTCATCCTTGCCGCGGCACTAGAGGCAGGGGCCCAACCAAAAGACCTGATTGACGGAACCTTGCCATGCACTTTCCCTAACCCGGGTCTCCCAGAAGAGCCATTCAAGATAACTCAAGGAGTGAGCCGACCAATTTCTACTCTCGAACAACAAACCTGGTTGTCCATCAATTGTGCATATGCGCGCCTGTCGCAAATTGTCGGACTCGAGCGATTAGTGCAGATGGTGTATCGCTTGTCCGGTTCGCCCTACCTGTCACGTGACACCTTCAAGATCTCGCCCTACGCAAGCTTTGCGACTGGTGCTAACGAGTTGAGTCCGATGGACATGGCGTCAGGTATGCAAGCACTTGCAAACGGGGGACTGAAGTTCGAGCCATATCTCATTGAACGAATTGAGAACTCATCTGGTTTGGTGTGGAGTCACAGTGCCACCGGAACTCAAGTTGTTGCCAAGGTTGTCGCAGACACCGAGATGTCAGTTCTGAAAGGTGTCATGGAATCTGGCACCGCGCGCCGTTCGGCACTTGCATTTGGGCGACCATCAGCAGGAAAGACCGGAACTCAGGATGAAAACACGAACGCGTGGTTCGTGGGGTCGACTCGTCAACTGACAACTGCGGTGTGGGTGGGAGATCCGCGCGCCTATACGCCGATGGTGAACATCCCCGAATTCCGCGCTGTCGGAGTTCCGCGAGTACAGGGATCCACGTTCCCCGCGCGCATTTGGAAGGCCTACATGGATCCGGTGCACAACAACGTCGCGATGGCGGACTGGGATGCACCTTCTCTCGCCGAGCGCAATCAGGTTCGTCTCTATCTCCCGGGAACTGATTGTGTCGCGAGGGTGGTGTCAGGATCATTGCCGCGGACGCTCACTGGCCCAACAATCGCCACTGTGGTTCCGGTCGACGCCATGGTGTCAACGTCCACAACTACTTCGGTGACAACCACAACGGTCCCGACGCCCACAACACTTCTTGCACCCACTCAGACAGTGTTCACCTGGCCAACTCCATCCGGTCCGCCGACGGTGTCAACAGCAACAGCGACCACATCGACAACCGTTTCATCGACCACAGTGGCAACCACGGTTTCGCCGACTACTCCCGGACAAACGACCACAGTCGCAACGTCACCGCCAGCCACATTTGGCGGTCCGGTGGTGAGCGTTGTCGACCCAGGTACGACGGTGCCGCAAACAATGACGGACCCGACCTACCCGATCATCGGTGCTGATCCGTCCAGATACCTCGTGTACCTCTGTGCCAAGGGAGTCCCCGCATCGGTACGTACCACTGTTGGCGCAGGCTGAGCGTCATACGATAAGTGCTTCATGTTCTTTTGGTTTCTCGGCACTGCAGTCATTGCAGTGTGGTTCGTGTTTCGTGACGAAAAGTTCGACTACCGAACATTGATGGGTGGTGCGCTGTTGCCTGACATCATCGACATACCAACGGGCGGAGTCTGGGTGTTTCATTCGGTGACTGCGAGTGTCGTTGCACTTGCAGCA
>JBJTGC010000003.1:0-2759 GCA_046093725.1 Actinomycetota bacterium | reverse complement strand
AAGGCAAAAGCCACGTGACAGTTTCCTTGACCATTTTCATCGAGATCCTCGGTGGGTCGGTGGTGATGCTCGAACGTCTCTTCGAACCGAACCCCGGGTGCTGCATCTGTGACTTTGATGCGCAAGGTGCCCATCGTGTCGACAATTTCGTCGTCTTCGATGACGAGACGCAAAGCATCGATGCCGTTCGCGATACCGACGTGTTCAAACAGTCGTTCGCGAACGAGGCGGCATGCACCATCAACTGCACCACCACTCATCCATGTTTGGCGTGAAGCCGACGTCGACCCTGCTGAACCGATTGTGGTGTCCATAGGTTCCACCACCACGTCGGTGACACCGAGCACGCTGCGGGCAATTTGTGGCGCGAGTGTGACAAAGCCTTGTCCGACTTCTGAGGTTGCAAACTTCAGCGTGACGATGCCGTCTTGAAGAGTGCATCGAGCGGTGCTGTAGTCGTCGAAGCCCTCGCTGTACATGATGTTCTTGATTGAAACACCCCAACCAATTCCACGGCGGATGTTCTCCGAGCGGGATGTCAGACCTGTTCCGCCAGGAAGCTCCAAGACATCGGGTGTGGCGGCAAGAGGTGGTGGCAAGGGGAGAGCATCGGTCTCGCGAATGCACCGTTCGACGGGAGCAACGCTTTCGACAGGTTGACCCGTGATGAGGGTGTCTCCAGTGCGCATGGCGTTTCGCAGGCGAATCTCCACATGAGAGAGCCCACAGGCTTCAGCCAATCGATCCATTTGTGATTCGTGTGCGTAACAGGCCTGCACGACGCCGAAGCCTCGCATGGCTCCACATGGTGGGTTGTTCGTTCGCACAGCGAATCCGTCCACCACGGCGCTGGGGCAGCGGTACGGGCCCTGAATGTGGGTAATGCCGTTGATCAACACCGCCGATGAAGTGGATGCGTACGCGCCACCGTCAAAGAGCATGCGTGCTTCGATCTTGACGATGGTGCCGTCGGCCTTTGCGTGGTGACGGATCTGGACACGAGCCGGGTGTCGGTGAACGTGTCCGAAGAAGCTCTCTTCGCGGCTGTACTGCATCTTGATCGGACGCTTCGTTGCCAGCGCTAGGAGACAACTGTGCACCTGCAGGCTGATGTCCTCTCGCGCTCCGAAGGCACCACCGACGCCCCCAAGCACCAAACGGACGCGCTCTATGGGAAGACCCAGACACGCAGCGATTTGTTTCTGATCCTCGTGCAGCCACTGTGTGGCGATGTGCAGTTCGATGCCTGCGCCGTCGGCGTCTGGTATCGCCATAGCGGCCTCGAGGCCAAGAAACGCCTGGTCCTGCATGCCGATTTCGTACTCGCCCTCGACGACAACCTCACCGACGACCGATGTGTCGCCATGAACGATGCGTTGGTGTCGGAACACATTTCCATTCGGGTGGATAGCCGGTGTTGAGGTATCGAGCGACAACTCTGGATCAGTGAGAGGAGTCAACACCTCATATTCGACGATGATCGCAGCGAGCGCGCGTCGACACGTTTCTGGATGGTCCGCTGCAACAGCCGCCACTGGTTCTCCCATGTAGCGCACGTAGTCAACTGCGAACACCGGCTGATCTTGATCAATCAGGCCATACGTGAGAACGCCAGGCACATCTTCAGCCGTGAGTACTGTGCGGACACCATCGATTGCGAGCGCTGGGCTCGTGTCGATACGCGTAATTCGTGCATACGGGTGAGGGGAGCGCAACGTGGCACCCCACAACATTCCGTCTGACCACATGTCAGACGAGAACGAAAACTCGCCCTTGACCTTTGCTGCGCCATCAGGTCGAAGCGCATTGGTGCCGAGGACGTCACGTCGTGTTTTGACAGTGCTCATCTCGTCGCACCTCGTCGTTCGATGACGTCCTGAACAGCAGCAAAGATGCGACCGTAACCAGTGCATCGACAGATGTTTCCTGAGATCGCTTCTTTCACTTCAAGGTCGGATGGACTCGGTTGTGAGTCGAGCAAATTGTGAATAGCGACAATCAACCCAGGGGTGCAAAACCCGCATTGCACGGCACCGTTGTTGATGAATGATTGCTGCACGTCGGTGAGGCTGCCGTCTGGTGCAAGTCCTTCGACTGTCTTGATGTCGGCATCAACTGCGCTGGCAGCCAGCACAAGGCAGCTGCAGACTGCGGCGCCGTCCATCATGACCGTGCAACTACCGCATTCTCCTTGTTCGCATGCACCCTTGGCGCCTGGCAGGCCGAGGCGCTCGCGCAACACGTACAAGAGGCTCTCACCAATCCATGAGTCCTTCACCTCTCGTTGTGAGCCGTTGACGGTGAGGGTGTAGATCTGATTTTCGCTCATCGAGAGGTGCTCCTTGCTGCCAAGCGAGTACAAAGAACCTTGATTGCGTGTCGTCGATACGCGGCCGTCGAACGATGGTCTGTGATCGGACTCGCCTCGGCGGCGCAACGTGCCCCGAACTCAGTGAGTATCTCCGAAGATGATCTTGGTGCGCCTTGATCCATCCACCATGACTCAGCAGCTCGTGCTCGGATGATTGTTGGGCCAACCGATCCAAGAGCAACTCGCACGGAATCATCTGAGGCGTTGCGAACGAGGCAGGCCGACGCGATTGAGATCACCATGGCGTTGCGTACGCCGACTTTCGCGTATCCCTGCCAGCCATCAACGATTGGCAATGACACGCCGAGAACCATCTCGCCCGCGAGCAACGAATTCTTCTTCGGACCCACCATGAAGTCGGCGAAGCTCACCTCACGGCGACCTGCAT
>JBJTGC010000002.1:0-5941 GCA_046093725.1 Actinomycetota bacterium | reverse complement strand
CCCTGTCCATCGCTTGCACACCACTTCGAACACCTGTCCGTCGCGCCTCCAATGAGCCGCACTAGACATGAAGAGTGATTTCAAAAGTCTTCGCAACGCGCGCTTCGCTCATCACCGGTGTGTGGCGGATCGCAACCCAACATCGGATCTGGTCGCTGGTGCACGTTGTCGGCGCGATAGCTGTTGTCGCTCTAGGTGCGTACATCGGGTTCGCGCCTGGCTTCATCGTGTTGTTCGCCGTGTACATGGTCGCCTATGTGCTGGTTCTTCGAAAGCTGAGTGCTCAATTCTCACGAGCACTGACGGGCCGTGCACTCGTCGTGTCGTCTGCGGTGACCGTGGTCGTTCTTGGTCTGGTCATTCAGGCAGTTCCATACGGGCGCTCACACGCTCAAGCCCCGATTACCGGAGAGCCGAAGTGGGCCAACGAAGAAACTCGCGAACTCATGGTTCGTGCATGCTTTGGTTGTCACTCGAACCAAGTTGAGTACCCGTCGTATGCATCTGTTGCGCCAATCTCATGGATGGTGCAGAGCCACATCGATGAAGGTCGAGAAGCAGTGAATTACTCGGAGTTCGCGACCAACCCAGGAGACGCCGAAGAATCCTTCGAAGTTGTCAAAGAAGGCTCGATGCCACCTGCGCATTACACCCGGTTTGGTCTGCACCCTGAAGCCCGGCTCTCCCCCGATGAAATGGAGACCCTTCTGAACGGCCTGCGAAACACGCCTGGCCTCACGGAAAACGGCGACTAACGAGCATTGAGCACACGGTGGAGATGGTCGACCAGGTCGTCTGCGCTCACATCAACACTGCGTACCGCGAGTTCGTTCGTTGCGGTTGCGACCGCAACGTCAGTCAAATGGAAGCTCCACTCTTGCGGTGCCCACTTCCGATACAGGATGCATTGAAATCGTGCGCCATTGCGTCCGCGACGCTGACTAATGCCCACCACTTTTTCGTGCACTTTTGACACATCGAAAAACACTTCGCCTGGTGCAGATGATGCGAAACACACGACATCTCCAATGTCACCGCGCTTCATTGCCCCCGTGTACATCCCCACACCACTGATACCGCAGACGTGAAGAGCGTCGACAAACGCAGCACCCAGCCACAAGGAGCTGCGAGCCACTTCATCAACCCACAGCGGATCATCTCGCGGAATTACGACGTCAACCCAGACCGAATGCAGAGGATGCACGAATACCACTCCACCGCCCGTGCGCCTCTGACACACATCGACCCCCATTTTCGATGCAGTCTGCGCAACGACAAGGTTCGGTGATTGCGTAGAACCAAGAACCAGTGCAGGCGCGGTCGGCAACATCACATTGATCGAACGACCTTCTGGAAAGTCGAGAGCATGTAGATCACCAGCACCGCCTCTGCAGCGCTCGATGCGCCATGCAGAACCGCGTGCAGGGAGAGACGAGTCGGTGTCCATTGGTCGATTGCGCGAACTTCAACTGGCGTGTGCCAGATAGGGCTTCCACGCCTCGGGCACTCGCCCGACGGCAAACGTGATCCACGACAGCTCTCGCGGTGCGAGTGGCAACACATTGAGTGCCATGCCCGCTTCTTCGGGCGTGCGGTCGCGCTTCCGCAGATTGCACGAACGACACGCCGCGATGACGTTGTCCCAGGTGTGTTTGCCCCCACGCGAACGCGGAATGACATGGTCAATGCTGTCTGCATGCCCACCGCAATATGCGCATTGATGATTGTCGCGCGCAAACACCGCGCGTCGTGACAGAGCGGTGCTGCGATGGAAGGGAACCTTCACCATGTATCGCAATCTGATGACAGTGGGTGCCGGAACATTGACGTGCTCCGACCTGACTGGCACGCCTTCGTCCTCGATGATCTCGGCCTTGTCACACAGAACAAGACACACGGCACGCCGTGCAGACACGATGCTGAGCGGTTCGTACGTCGCATTGAGTACGAGTGCGCTCCTCATGGTCACCTACCGTTTGTCCGTTCCCAGTCGCGACACCATCTCAGATAGTCCACCACATCACTCGCACGCGGCGCTTCAGTTTCCCCTGCAGGCGTGCCGTACTGGGTTTCGAGCCTGAACCGCAAGTACGGGGTCGACGGGACAGGCAAAAAGGGTCGCTTATGCCACCAACCATTGGGAGCGAGTCGAAACAGTTGTCGCAGTGCCACTGGCCACAACAGCGGCCGAGACAGCACCGCCAGGACCATCGCTGCTACTCCGCGTCTCGACTGCATCACCACTTCATCTCCTGTTCGTTCACCTTATCCGTCCGACACGGTTGCGATTGGTTCGGCACCGCCTAGCACGGTCGCCGAAACCGACAACTACTGCGTTGAAGTGAATGAAAAACGAAGTGAAGTGTTACTCGCGCTCGGGACGCGAACGAAAGCGCGCCGAGGCAAACTTCGGCTGGCGCAATGTCTGAGCGAGATCTTGCACGCCTGCCTTGCCGATGAGGCGAACCTGTCGTTCGATAACGAGCCCGCAGACGAGCATTGTGAGAAAACCGACAAACGACACGAGGAAGTGAACTTGCAGTGCAGCAACAGTGATGACGAGCCCAGCTACAACACCGAGGACGGCCCAACGAACGGTACGTGCGGAGTGACGGTAGAGACCTGATGGAGACACTGCTTGCGCAAAACGCTCATCGGTTTCGAGTTGCTGTTCGATTTCTCGCAGTATGCGCTGTTCGTCGTCGGAAAGACCCACACCCAAATCATTCCACCTCGTCGGCCTCCACACAATGCGGCAGAACAGATTTCATTCTGGGCCGAACGGCGACTCCCCTGGACGTCGGGAATGCAGCGTCGAAGCCGGGCCGATGGCTCCCTTCCCGTATCTGTCGAGAATCGTGTCAATGGCATCATTTGCCACGGACCATTGCGCTTCAACAGCCTCGACCGGGTCGTCAAAATCATCAAACAATCGACCCTCATCCACTTTCGTCCCGAGCCGTGCCGCATGGATGCCAACGAGGCGCACGCCTTGAGCGGGATCAATGTCACTGATGAGCGGCATGACTGCCGCGACGATTGCCGGACCCGTGGTCAGTGCTTGTGAAGGACTGACTGATCGCGTGACGATGTTGAATGACGAGAACTTCACTTTGAGAGTCAACGTGCCCGCCGAAGTTTCCGCGCGGCGAAGCCTCCGTGCAACCGCATCAGCTAGTCGAACTATATGAGGTCGCAACTCTTCGACCGAATAAAGGTCGTGTTCGAACGTCTCTTCGTGGCCGATTGATTTTGCGATTCGATCCGGCACCACATCTCGATCATCACGAGCGTGAGCCAACGCGTGAAGGTGCGCGCCATGCGCCGCACCAAGTGCTGACACAAGCGCTGACTCTTCCAACTCGGCGAGGTCGCCCACTGTGCGAATTCCAAGCCGTTCAAGTCGGGTGAGCGTCGCAGGGCCAACTCCCCACAGCGACTGCACAGGTAATGGATGCAAGAACTGAAGTTCCTCTCCTCGTCGCACGCGAAACACACCGTGCCCCGATGAGACTTTCCCGGCAGCGACCTGAGGTTTGGCCGCTTCAGATGCCAGTTTGGCGAGAAATTTGACTGGTGCGATTCCTACGCTGCACGTCAAACCCAAGTCATCTGAGACTCGTTGTCGAATGTTGTGAGCGATTGATTCCGGATCACCAAATAAGCGCACCGAACCGGTGACGTCCATGAACGCTTCGTCGACCGACAAAGGCTCTACAAGCGGTGTGTACGAACTCATGAGGTCATACAACTTCTCGCTCACTTCCGAGTACAGCCAATGGCGGGGTGGAAGAAATATCGCGTCCGGGCACAGTCGGTGGGCGCGAAAGGCAGACATCGCTGAACGAACGCCGTACTTCCGTGCCTCATACGACGCTGCAGCAACAACGCCGCGATTACCTGTGGCTCCGACAACCACTGGCTTTCCAACCAGGTCCGGTCGGTCGAGCAATTCGACAGACACATAGAAGGCATCCATGTCGACGTGCAGGATGAACCGTTCGTCGTGCGTATTCGTTGCCACTTCTTTATTCACGTCTCATGGTCACGCTAGTGCAGGCCAATCATGCGAGCCCGAGGACTGACACCTACGATTCAGGCGTGACCTCTCATCGAACCAATTCCCCGTCGTCGGCTGGCTTGTCTGCTCTCCCGTCACGTGTGGCGCGCATCTTGGCATTTGTTTCCATCTGTCTTGGCGGCGCATTCGGTGGCCTGATTGGCTTTGCACTTGTCGACATTCAATGCACCGGCGACTGCGCTGGTCCGGAAGGTCTCGGCGTTCTTATCGGAGCATCGTTGGCAGCTGGCGGAACAGCGATCGTTGCCGTACTTGTGTTGCGAGCACTCGGAGAGTGGCGAGAGGTGTCTGACCAGATGGAATCACCACGTTGATTTCGACTTCTGCGATGAACGAGTGCTTGGCGGTGGCTCAGTCACTCGCGCGCGAAGCCGGCGACATGGCAATGGCCGGACGTCGCCGTGGGCTCTCCAGTGTCGACACCAAGTCCACACTCACCGACATGGTGACCGAGTATGACCGTGCCAGCGAGAGACTCATCGTCGATGGGCTTCGCACCCAACGTCCGAATGATTCGATTGTCGGTGAAGAAGGTGCTGCACATCAGGGGAACTCAGAATTGACATGGTTCATCGATCCGATCGACGGTACGACCAATTTTTACTTTGATTTGCCAATGTGGGCCGTATCAATCGGAGTCACCGATACGAATGGACCGCTTGCCGGCGTCGTCTATGTGCCCGCGCTACGAGAACTCTTCAGTGGCTCACGCGGTGCAGGTGCTCACCTGAATGGCCGGCCAATCAGCGTGCGAAAAAATGGACAGCTGTCGGACGCGCTCGTGTGCACTGGGTTCAGTTACTCAGCTGATGCACGAGTACGACAATCACGACGGATTCCCGGAATGGTCGACAAGGTGAGAGACATTCGTCGTTTTGGTGCTGCTGCCATCGACCTGTGTTTCGTTGCCGCAGGTCGCCTCGATGCATATTTCGAAGAGAACCTCCATATGTGGGACCTCGTTGCCGGACAGGTGATTGCCACCGAGGCCGGAGCGATTGTCACTGATTTTGCGGGCAACTCGGTTCGACCAGAAGAAGTCATGGCTTCAACACCGGCCATTCACGGCGATCTCGTCGCCTTGTTGGCGAGCGTTCAAGCAGACTGAGTGCATGTCGGCCGTTCTCAGCATCGACGCAGGCACCACAGGGGTGCGTACGCGCGCGGTGTACGTCGATGGTCGACCGTCCATATCTGCGTACCGCGAGTTTCCTCAACACTTCCCACAGCCTGGCTGGGTCGAACACGACGCAGTCGACATATGGAATGCCGTCATGGAAACCCTCACCGAGGTCATCTCGAAAGTGGATGACCCCATTGCATCGATCGGCATCACCAATCAACGCGAAACCATCGTTGCGTGGAGCAAAGCGACAGGGCGGCCGCTTCATCGCGCCATCGTGTGGCAAGACCGACGGACAGCCGAGTATTGCGATTCTCTTGTCGAACACCTGCCTCTTGTTCGACGCGCCACTGGCCTCGTACTTGATCCGTATTTCAGCGGAAGCAAGGCACGGTGGTTGATCACTGAGGGGAACGTTCCCCTGTCTAGCGATCTTGCATTGGGCACTATCGACTCGTGGATCATTTGGAATCTCACGAACGGTGCAAGTTTTGTCACTGATGTCTCAAATGCGAGTCGCACAATGCTGTTCGACATCAACTCATGCACATGGAGCAATGATTTGTGTGCCCTGTTCGAAGTTCCGATGAACGCTCTTCCCACTGTCGTTCCGTCGTCAGGAGTGTGCGGAACAACGAAGGTCGATGGACTTCCGAGCGGAATTCCCATTGCAGGAATCGCCGGGGACCAACAATCTGCATTGTTCGGTCAGGCCTGCTTCAGCCCCGGCATGGCCA
>JBJTGC010000001.1:0-2215 GCA_046093725.1 Actinomycetota bacterium | reverse complement strand
GGTCCTCGCAGCCTTCGCCTGTGTTGCTCTTTGCACCGATGCGATTCATCGCGATGGCAAGTGTCTCGTGTGCTTCGGCCGAGATTGAGCCGTAGCTCATCGCACCAGTCGAGAAACGCTTGACGATTTCTGACACTGGCTCAACTTCTTCAATCGGCACTGGGGATCGTTCATCGGTCTTCAGGTCGAACAATCCACGCAACGTGCACAACGTGCGCGACTGGTCATCGACTGCACGCGTGTACGGCTTGTAGACATCCCACCGCGTCGCACGGGTGGCGTGCTGCAAGCGGTAGACCGTCTCAGGATTGAACAGGTGGTACTCGCCTTCCCGCCGCCACTGATACTCGCCACCTAGCTCCAACTTGCGGTGTGCGCGCTGCTCGGGTCGCGCCGGATGTGCCATGGCGTGTCGAACCGCAACTTCTTGCGCGATCTCATCAAGTCCGATACCACCAAGACGCGACACCGTTCCGCTGAAGTATTCATCAACCAACTCTTGAGCAAGTCCGATGGCTTCAAAGATCTGGGCACCGGTATAGGAAGCGACTGTCGACACTCCCATCTTGGACATCACTTTCAGCACGCCTTTGCCGCTGGCCTTGATGTAGTTCTTCACTGCTTTGTGCGGGTCCATTCCGCCCAATGAGTGCAGACCCTTTCCGCCATCTGCGGCAATCATGTCTTCGATTGACTCGAATGCGAGATACGGATTGATTGCTCCTGCACCGAATCCGACCAGAAGTGCCATGTGGTGAACTTCACGAGCATCCCCACATTCGACGATGAGTCCTACTTGGGTTCGTGTCTTCTCACGAATGAGATGGTGATGCACCGCCCCGGTCAGCAAGAGTGACGGAACGGGCGCATACACCTCATCGCTGTTGCGATCGGACAACACGAGAATGCGTGCACCAGAAGCAATCGCCGCTGATGCTTCCTCGCGAACGCGGTCGAGCGCGGTGCGCAAGCCTTCGCCGCCCTCGGCAACGCGATACAGACCACTGATGACGGTGCACTCGAGGTGTGGCATGTTGCCGTCATCATTGATGTGGATGATTTTTGCGAGGTCATCGTTGTCGAGAATCGGGAACGGGAGAGTCAGCTGGCGACAACTGTCAGGGCCGGGCGCCAGAAGGTTTGCTTCGGGTCCGACACTGGTGCCAACTGACGTCACCACTTCTTCGCGAATCGCATCGAGCGGTGGGTTCGTCACCTGCGCGAACAGTTGTTGGAAGTAGTCGAACAACAGACGTGACTTTTCCGACAGCACGGCAATCGGCGTATCGGTGCCCATCGACCCGATGGGCTCGGCTCCGGTGCGTGCCGTCGGCGCAAGAATTACTTTCAGCTCTTCGTGTGTGTAACCGAACATCTGCTGGCGACGCATCACGCTGTCGTGGCTGTGCATCACGTGCTCGCGCGGGGGAAGGTCGTCAAGTTTTGTCAACCCGCTCTCGAGCCACTGCGCATACGGATGCTCTGATGCCAACTCGAGCTTGATCTCCTCGTCATCGACGACGCGTCCAAGCTCTGTGTCGATGAGGAACATGCGACCTGGCTGCAGTCGACCCTTTCGCACGACACGAGATGGTTCGATATCCAGAACGCCCGCTTCGGAGGCGAGCACCACGAGATCATCGCTCGTGATCCAGTAGCGGCCTGGGCGAAGACCATTGCGGTCGAGCACTGCACCGATGACAGAGCCGTCGGTGAATGCAACGTTTGCAGGGCCGTCCCACGGCTCCATCAACGATGCGTGGTACTGGTAGAACGCTCGCTTGCGAGGGTCCATGCGCTCGTTGTTTTCCCACGCTTCAGGAATCATCATGAGCAAGGCATGCGGGAGTGTTCGACCTCCGAGATGCAACAACTCGAGCACCTCGTCGAAGCTCGCACTGTCACTCATTCCGTCAGTGATGATCGGAAACGCACGATCAAGACCGGGAATGAGATCACTCTCGAGCAATGCTTCGCGGGTACGCATCCAGTTGCGGTTGCCCTGCACGGTGTTGATCTCGCCGTTGTGTGCGACGTAGCGATACGGGTGCGCGAGCGGCCACGACGGAAACGTGTTGGTGCTGAAACGGCTGTGCACCAAAGCGAGTGCAGACTCCATGCGCTCGTCCCAGAGGTCTGGATAGAAATCGCCCAACTCAGGGGTCGTGAGCATGCCCTTGTACACAAGTGTTCGTGCCGACAGGCTGGGGAAATA